>JACCYD010000194.1 GCA_013696695.1 Deltaproteobacteria bacterium
AGGGCGGCAGGGCGCACGCGGAGTCGCCGGAGTGGATGCCCGCTTCCTCGATGTGCTCCATCACGCCACCGACCACGACAGCGCCGGTCTTGTCGGCGATCACGTCGACGTCGAGCTCGACCGCATCGGCGAGGAACTGATCGACGAGCAGCGGAAAGCCGATCGTCGACGACTCGTCGCGCGCTTGACCGCTGCCGACGCCGATGCGAACGAAGTACTCCTCGAGCCCCTTCGCGTCGTAGACGCGCTCCATCGCGCGACCACCGAGCACGTAGCTCGGACGCACCATCACCGGGAACCCGATCTCGTTCGCACGAGCGCGCGCTTCGTCGAGCGTTCGGGCGATGCCCCAGCGCGGTGCACGGAGCTTCAGCGTGTTCATCACCTCACCGAATCGCTCGCGATCTTCCGCGCGATCGATCGCGTCGGCGCTGGTGCCGAGGATCGGGATGCCCGCCTGCGAGAGCGCGACCGCGAGCTTGAGCGGCGTCTGGCCGCCGAACTGCACGATCACGCCCGAGCCCGGCGTCGACGCCAGCTTCTCGACGTGACAGATCTCGAGCACGTCCTCGAGCGTGAGCGGTTCGAAGTACAGCCGATCCGACGTGTCGTAATCGGTCGACACCGTCTCCGGGTTGCAGTTGACCATGATCGATTCGATGCCCTCTTCGCGCAGCGCCATCGCGGCATGCACGCAGCAGTAATCGAACTCGATGCCCTGGCCGATCCGGTTCGGACCGCCGCCGAGGATGATGACCTTGCGCTTGCCCGTCGACGGCCGCGCCTCGCACTCGTCCTCGTAGGTCGAGTAGAGGTACGGCGTGTGTGATTCGAACTCGCCGCCGCAGGTGTCGACGCGCTTGTAGACCGGCCGCACCTTCGCGGCGTGGCGCGCCGCGCGAACCGCGGCTTCGGTGGCACCGGTCAGCGCGGCGATCCGGCGATCCGAGAGGCCGAGCCGCTTGTAGCGCCGTAGATCCCACGCCGCGTTCGCCGCCGGTGCGGTGGTGATGTCGGCGTGCGGCCCGGGAGGTGCTTCGTGATCGCCGGCGAGCTCGCGCTCGGCATCGGTGATCGACTTGATCTGGTGGAGGAACCACGGGTCGATGCGCGTCAGCTCGTGCGCGCGCTCGATCGTCATGCCGAGCTGGAAGCCGCGGCCGAGCTTGAGCAGCCGATCTGGCGTCGGCACCGACACCGCGCGCTCGACGGCGGTGAGATCGGTGCCCTGGCTCGTCATCGTCAGATCGAAGCCGGCGCGCCCGGTCTCGAGCGAGCGAATCGCCTTGCCGACCGCTTCGCGGAACGTGCGGCCGATCGCCATCGCCTCGCCGACCGACTTCATCTGCGGGCCGAGGATTGGCTTCGCCGACGGGAACTTCTCGAACGCGAAGCGCGGCCACTTGACGACGACGTAGTCGATCGTCGGCTCGAAGCTCGCCGGCGTCACCTTGGTGATGTCGTTTTGAAGCTCGTCGAGGGTGTATCCGAGCGCGAGCTTCGCCGCGACCTTCGCGATCGGGAAGCCAGTCGCCTTCGAGGCGAGTGCGCTCGAGCGCGAGACGCGCGGGTTCATCTCGATCACCAGCATCCGGCCGGTCTTCGGATCGACCGCGTACTGCACGTTGCTGCCACCGGTGGTGACGCCGATCTCGCGCATGATCGCGATCGAGGCGTCGCGCATGCGCTGGTATTCTTTATCGGTCAGCGTCTGGGCCGGCGCCACCGTGATCGAATCACCGGTGTGGACACCCATCGGATCGACGTTCTCGATCGAGCACACGATCACCACGTTGTCCTTGGCGTCGCGGACGACCTCGAGCTCGAACTCTTTCCAGCCGATCACGCTCTCCTCGATCAAGATCGAGTGCACGGGCGACTGGTCGAGCCCGAACTGCACCATGCGATCGAACTCGCCCTTGTTGTAGGCGATGCCGCCGCCGGAGCCGCCCATCGTGAACGACGGCCTCAGGATCGCGGGGAAGCCGATGTCCGAGATGACCTCTCGGGCCTGCGCGACCGACGTCACCATCTCCGAGCGCGGGCAGGACAGGCCGATGCGCGCCATCGCTTGCTTGAATAACTGACGATCCTCTGCCATCTCGATCGTCGCCGCGGTGGCACCGAGTAGCTCGACGCCATGCTTCTCGAGGATGCCGGCCTTCCACGCGGCCATCGCGAGGTTGAGCCCGGTCTGGCCACCGAGCGTCGGCAGGATCGCATCGACCTTCTCGCGCGCGAGCACCTTGTCGAGCACCTCGACGGTGAGCGGCTCGACGTACGTCGCGTCGGCGAGCTCCGGATCGGTCATGATCGTCGCCGGATTCGAGTTGATCAGGACGACGCGCAGACCCTCTTCGCGAAGCGCCTTGCAGGCCTGCGTGCCCGAGTAGTCGAACTCGCACGCCTGACCGATCACGATCGGCCCCGAGCCGATGATCAAGACCGACTTGAGATCCTGGCGGCGAGGCACGGCCGCGGATCTACCACACGATCGAACCTCAGCGCTTCACGAGCACGCCGCCGTCGATCTTGAAGTCGTTGGCCAGCGGACCCGTCAGGATCTTTTCCACCGCGCCGGCCTGGTCACCGAGCGGGACCTTGCCCTTCGCGAGCACCTCGACGATGGTGCGCCGGATGCGGCCCGACTCCTCCTCGGGACGGATCAGCGCGGCGGTCAGCGGCGGGCCGATCTTCGCGGGATCTCGCCCGGCCATGCCGTCGATCGCGGCGAACCGCGAGTTCTCGTCGAAATCGGCGACGTACGGTGCCAACCGCGTGACCACCTCGTCATCGGTGCCCGGGTTCCACTCGGAGAGCCAGCGAATCAGATCGATGCGGCGATCGGGCATCCGCACGTAGCCGGGAGGCTCGCTCGCGATCAGCTGATCTGCGACCTCGAGCACCTTGGACCGATCGGCGATGCGCTCGAGCACCTTGAGCGGAAATGCCAGCTGCTCTGCGGACTTCATGTAGCGGATGATCGGTGCGAGCGACTTCACCCCGAATCCGACCAGCGTCTCGACGACCCAGTTTTTCTCCTGTTCGTCCTCGACGCCCTTCATCGACGTGATGCCGAACCGCTTGCAGAGGCCCAGCAGCGCCTCTTCGGTGCCGTCTTCCTTGAGCTTCTCCAGCGCCCCCCACCGATCGACCTGCTGGGACAGCTTGTTGGTCGCCTTGTCGATCGTCTTCTGGAGCGTTTTTTCTTTTGAGAACAGACCGAACACGGGACTCCGAAAGTGACGAACCCTATAACACGGCGGCGATCGGATGGCTGGGCACACCCGTAGGGCTTGTGGGCTGGGAAAGCAACCAGCGACCGTGGTCGGGCATGAAAACTGCCCGAAATGATCTGGTCTGGCCGCTCGCGCGTACAATAGATCGCCACGTGCGGGGCCCAATGACCATCCGGACCGCGGCAACGCGCTCTGTCTTGCTAGCGGCGATCTCGACCCTGGCCTGCGGCGGCCCCACGAAAGCGGGTCCGTCCACCAAGAAACCCGAGGCCAAGCCTGCGTCGGCGCCCGACACCAAGCCGGTCGCGGGACCGATCGGCGAGAAGGCCGCGACCTTGCGCGAGGCCGCGATCCTGCTCGAGAAGGCGGCAAGCACGCTCGCCGACGGCAACAAGAGCCTCGCCGAGCAGCAGTTCTCGTTCGCCGAGCAGCTGGTCGGTGTCGAGTCGCTCGCCAGCAT
>JACCYD010000233.1 GCA_013696695.1 Deltaproteobacteria bacterium
CCTCCATCTTGCGCGCGGTGTCCTGATTGAACTTGTTCGAGCGATAGACGCGGAGCTCGGTCTGGAGCTGCTCGACGCGCCGGCGCAGCACGCGAATCTCGACGTCGGCTTCGCCGGCAGTCGGGCCCAGCGCCGGCGGCTGGCCAACCGGCGAGGTGCCACCTTGGACGGTCTGGAGGACGTTCGAACCCATCTGCGGGTTGACCGCAGCGACGTGCCCCGTCGGACCCGCGGCTGGAATCGGGCCCATGCCGTGGTGCTGCATCATCGGGGAGGGACCACCGCCGCCGGCCGGCGGACCCGCGACTGCACCGCCGAGATCGACGAACCGGAGCCAGAGACTTCCGCAGCGCACCGCATCGCCGTGCTTGAACAGATGGCTCTGAACGCGCTGCTCCTGGAAGTACACGCCGTTCGCCGACGACAGATCCTCGAGGACGTAACCGCCACCGCCCCAGAACACCCGAGAGTGATGGCGAGACACCATCGCGTCGTCGGTGCGGATCGCGCAGTCCATCGCACGTCCGACCTTGATCTCGGTCGAGGCGAGATCGAGGGATCCCTCGATGCCCTGCGCATCGCGCCAGAGGAGCCTAGCCACGAAACAAAAAGGTAAGCCAGACCGCTCAGATCCACAAGTTTGCGACCCGACCCAATAATCAGTCCGGCGATCAGACCCCCGTGCTAAGGACACGTCCATGTGCGGCGTCTTTGGCATCCACGGGCACGAAGAGGCGGCCAACATCGCGTACCTCGGGCTGCATGCCCTCCAGCACCGGGGGCAGGAGTCCGCCGGCCTGGTGGCAGTCCAGCCCGATGACGGGCGCCTCCGCCGGCACGTCGAGATGGGCCTGGTCTCGGACATCTTCGACCGGGAGACCCTGGCCAAGCTGCCCGGCCGGATGGCGATCGGCCATGTCCGGTACTCCACGGCCGGGAGCTCCGAGCTGCGGAACGCCCAGCCATTCGTCTTCGAGTACGCCGGGGGGCAGGTCTCGATCGCCCACAACGGAAATCTCGTAAACGCCGAGGAGCTCCGGGTCGAGCTCGAGGCGATGGGGTCGATCTTCCAGACCTCGAGCGACACCGAGGTGATCGTCCACCTGATGGCGCGGGCCAAGGAGCCCGACGTGCTCGGGAAGCTGACCACGGCCCTGCGCCGGGTCCGCGGCGCGTACTCGGTGATCGTGATGACCAACGACGGCCGGATGTTCGCGGCCCGCGATCCCAATGGCTTCAGGCCGCTGGTGATCGGCCGGCTCAAGGATGCGTTCGTGCTGTCGAGCGAGACCTGCGCGTTCGATCTCGTCGAGGCCGAGTTCATCCGCGAGATCGAGCCGGGGGAGATCGTCCAGATCGAGAAGGGCGGGATGACCTCCCACCGGATCGCATCCGGCCCTGGGGACACCAACTCCACGTTCTGCGTGTTCGAGCACGTCTACTTCGCGCGGCCCGACTCGCTGGTCAACGGCAAGAGCGTGTACCGCGCCCGCGAGCGCATGGGCCGCAAGCTCGCACAGGAGTGTCCGCCTCCGCCCGCCGGCAAGAGCGAGGACGAGTTCGTGGTGGTGCCGGTGCCGGATTCCGGTGTCCCGGCGGCGATCGGGTATTCGAAAGAGAGCGGCATCCCATTCGAGATGGGCCTCATTCGCTCGCACTATGTCGGGCGCACGTTCATCGAGCCGCAGGAGTCGATCCGCCACTTCGGCGTGCGGCTGAAGCTGTCGCCGGTGCGCTCCGTCGTCGATGGCAAGCGCGTGATCGTCGTCGATGATTCGCTCGTCCGCGGCACCACGTCGCGCAAGATCGTCAAGATGCTGCGCGGCGCCGGCGCGCGCGAGGTCCATTTGCGGATCAGCGCACCACCCACCACGCACCCGTGCTTCTACGGCATCGACACGCCGAATCGTGCCGAGCTGGTCGCCGCGTCGCACACGATCGAGGAGATCGGGCGGTACGTCACCTGCGATTCGATCGGCTATCTGTCGCACGAGGGCATGATGCAGTCGGTCGGCACCATGGCCGAGCCGAACGGCGAGGGGCTCGGCTATTGCTCGGCGTGCTTCACCGGCCGCTATCCAGTGCCGCTCGGCTCCTCCGATCTGGTGCAGCTGCGGTCGCGCAAGAACGCCCGCGCGTGACCGCTCTGCGCGCGCGCACCCAGATCCGCTATAGTCGTTGCCTCGATGGCGATCGAATCTGTTGATATCCGCGTGGTCCGAACGCGACTGAAGGAGCTAGGTGACAAGGTCGCCGAGCTCCGGAGGTTGCTTTGACGTCGACCACAAACGCCTGAAGATCGAGGAGCTCGATTCGATCGCAGCACGGCCAAACTTCTGGGACGACCAGAAGAAGGCGCAGGCCTTGCTGCGCGACAAGAAGGGGCTCGAACAGGTGGTAACCGCCTATGACGCGCAGGTGCGCGCGCTGTCGGATGCCGAGGTCCTGCTCGAGCTCGCCGACGAGGCATCCGACGAGGCCTCGGCCAAGGAAGCCGAGACCACCGTCGCCAACGTCCAGAAGTCGCTCGATGACCTCGAGTTCCGTCGCATGCTGTCGGGCGAGCTCGATGGTGGCGGCGCGATCGTCCAGGTCACCGCGGGTGCCGGCGGCGTCGATGCCAGCGACTGGGCGCAGATGCTGATGCGGATGTTGATCCGCTACGCCGATCGCAAGAGCTGGAAGGTCGAGGTGCTCGACGAGACGCCGGCTGAAGAAGCCGGCATCAAGAGCGCGACGTTCACGGTCGCCGGGGATTTCGCGTACGGCCTCCTCAAGGCCGAGAACGGCGTGCACCGCCTCGTGCGCGTGTCGCCGTTCGATGCCAACGGTCGCCGCCAGACGTCGTTCGCCGCGGTCACCGTGACGGCTGATATCGACGACACGATTGAAGTCGACATCAACGAGGTCGATCTCAAGATCGATACCTATCGCGCTGGTGGCGCCGGTGGGCAGCACGTCAACAAGACCGACTCGGCAGTGCGCATCACGCACATGCCCACCGGCATCGTCGTGCAGTGCCAGAACGAGCGCAGCCAGCACTCGAACAAGGCGAAGGCGATGAAGCTGCTGCGCGCGAAGATGTACGACTACGAGCTCGCGAAGCGCGAGGCGAAGGCCGCCGAGGATGCCAAATCACGCCTCAAGATCGAGTGGGGCTCGCAGATCCGCAGCTACGTGCTGTTCCCATACCAGCAGGTCAACGATCACCGCACCGAGGTCAAGACGTCCGACATCAGCGGCGTGCTCGACGGCGATCTCGACGATCTGATCCGGACGTACTTGCTGCAGAGCGCGAACGCCCGGGGCTAGCCCGGGGGCGGCCGAGAGATCGACGATCAGCGAGGATCGAATCGTTCGATCTCGCGCACCAGATCGTCGACCGTGAGCTCCGCGCCGGTGTGGCGCGCGTGCCCGATGAACAGCGTCGGCAGCCCGTTCACGCCGGCATCCTTGGCCTCGGCGAGGTCTGCCTTGACGCGCTCGATCGCCTTCGGGATGTCCTGGCGATAGCGCGGTAGATCGACGCCGAGCTTCTCGGCGATCCGCTCGACGTCGTAGGGCGTGAGCTCCTCGGGCGGTTGCTCGAACAACGCGCGGGCCATCTGCTCGCCCTTGCCCTGCATCTCGACGGCGACGTACGCCAGGGCCGACGGCACCGCGCCCTTGTGACTCGGCAGCGGCACCATCTTGCGGACGATCTTCACCGGCACCTTGGTCTTCGTGAGCGCCTCGTCGAGCCGCTTCTGCATCTCGCGGCAGAACGGACACTCGAAGTCGACGAGCTCGACGATCGTGACGGCCTCCTTGGTCTGCTCCTTCAGCACGAACGCCGGCGTGTCCGCGGGAGGCGGTGGCAACTTCGGGGCGCGCGTCCACAGCGCGAGCACGGCGACGACCGCGCCGAGTGCGGGGACGAGGAGCGCGATGCGTTTATCGCGCGGTAACGTCGACGCACCGGCGGCGACCGCGATCGCGAGCACGATGCCCGCGGGGTCGGCGACCAGGCACAGCTTGCACCACGCGTCGATCACGGCCGCCTGGAGCACGATCAGGAACACCGCCCACGCACCCCCGGCAAGCGCGAGGACGAGCCGCAGCACCGGCTTCTCGATGAACGTCAGCGCGACCATCACGCCGAAGTAGGCGACGCCGATCACCGACATTGGAATACCGAACGGCGCGGCCCACCACGAGGCCTTCACGGTCTGGCAGCCGGTCTCCGCACAGAACGTCGCGGCCGGGCCGAGGTCGTCGATCGCGCTCGCGAGACTCGCGCCGAGCCCGATCACGGCGGCAACGAGAGCGATCATCGTGAGCTTTGCGCGCATGCGACTCCAACCCGGAGTCTTACATCAGGATTCCCGCCGCGCGCGAGCTGGTGAAGCCGGTCGTCAACGCGGGCTGGGCCGCGCACCGGCGCAATGGCTACGG
>JACCYD010000619.1 GCA_013696695.1 Deltaproteobacteria bacterium
CCATGCCGGAAGGAATCGTGATCCTGCGGCTCGTACCGCCAGGCCCGGACGCGGATCCGTCGACGTTGTTGGCGATGATGACGCCCGCGGCGCCCGCGTTCTGCGCGTTCGTTACCTTGACCACGAAATCACAGGTGCCGCGATCGACGATCGCGACCTTGCCCGAAAGCGATCCGGCCGCGCTTGCCTCGCAGCCGTCGCTGGTGGTCCCCACGCCATCATTGACGACTGCGAGCGGCCCAGTCACACCGGCATCGGTGAGCGCTGGCCCGAAGGCCGAGGGCACGACGCCGTAGCTGATGCTGTTCACGACGACGACGCCAGCCGGCGTGTTGCCACTCCACAGATACATCTGCATGCGCGGGGACGAGCCATCGGCCGGGGTCGAGAAGTTCGCGTTGTCGAGCCCGCCGCCGTCCTGCGCCTCGGCGTTGACCGGGTCGTTGCCTTCGAAGTTGCCGTTCGCGTTGTCGAAGCCCACGGCCTCGAGGCGATCGTGCATAACGTTGTTCAGATAAAACAGGTTCTGCACCGCGACCGCGCGGTTATCAACGGTCGCCGGGGTCACTTCGGTGTTGGCGGTGGCCGTGAAGTTGCCGACGGTCACCGCGACCGCGCCGGCGAGGTTGTCGGCTGCGTTGTTGTTGTCGGTGTCGAGGTACGCGTGGGCGTTCGGACCGCTGATGTTCTGCGTGGTCTGCGCACCGGACAGCCAGCCATTACCCGGCTGGGTCGTCTGGGCGCTCTTGTCCGGGTCCTCGACGAACACGTTGTACGATTCGTTGTTGGTGCGGCGCTCGGCCATCACGAGCTTGCCATCGCCACCGATCAACGTGTGATCGAGCTGGTTCCCGATGTGAGACCAGGTCTCGACCAGGAAGCCCTCGCGCAGCGTGCTGCCATCGCGGTAGACGACGCGCTCGACCGTCGGCTCGCGATACATCTCCGCCGTGCGAGCGAACTGCGTGACGTTGCCTGCGGTGCGAACACGCGCCGGCTCGATGCCATAGCCATATTCGATCAGCGCGGTGCGTAGTGCATCGCTCTCGATCGCCTGCGCCTTGATCACGGTCGTCGCGGGTGCGAGGCGATGGATCACTTGCAGGAGCTCGCCGCGGGAGCTGACTGCGCCCTTGACCTGCGAGTTGTAGACGCGAAGGCCACCGACGACTTGCTCGAGGCGGACGTGCGTGACACCGCGCGAGGTCGACTCGCCGATGACCTTCAGTTGATCGGCGGCAGCGCCGACCGTGCCGCGTAGATAGCTGCGAACGATCGACGCGGGTGCATCCGCCGAGGCCGGCGTCAGTGGGCGACCGTCGTCGCGATCGATCTGCGTCTCGTCGTCGTCGACCGGCGCAGGATCTGCTGCATCGGTGCAATTGATGAGGCTGGTCGCGAGTCCGAGGATGGCGAGTCGGAAGACATGCTTCATGTGCGTGCGACAGTTGTAGGGGACGCACATGCGGTCGGAAACAAAAACTTGAAGCCGCGTCGCGTCACGTTGTCGACGGCGTAGGCAAAACCACGGTCCTTGCGAAATCAGCGTGGGCACGACGGTTGCGGGTGGCGCCTCGAGTTGCCACGCGAGCGGATCCGCTCACGGGAAGCATTGGAGGCGAAGCCGCGTAGCGCTTGCTCGCGCTCGCTACTTCTTGCGACCGAACAACCCGCGCTTCTCGCGGACGTTCTCGCCGAGCTCCTCGGCGAGCTGACGCATCAGCTCCTCCTGCTTGGAGGTCAGCTTCTTCGGAATCTCGACCTTGAACAGCACCACCTGATCGCCGCGCGCTTGCTCGCCGATCTTCTGGATGCCTTCGCCGCGCCGCACGAACACGTCGCCCGGTTGCGTGCCCGCCTTGACCTCGATGACCGCGCTGCCGTTGCAGTTGTCTTCGAGCGTGTAGATCTCGATCTCGCCACCGAGCGCGGCCTTCGCGAAGTTGATCGTGACCTCGGTCAGCACGTCTTCACCATCGCGTTTGAAGCGCTCGTCGCCTTGCACGTGCAGCACGACATAGAGATGACCGGCGCCGCCGCTCGCGACTTCACCTTTGCCTGCGAGCCGCAGCGTCTGGCCGTCGTCGACACCCGCGGGCACGGTGACCGACAGCGTCGAGGTCTCCGCCTTCACGCCACGTCCGCGGCAGTCCTCGCATGGGTCCTTGATCAGCTTGCCCGCGCCGCGGCACTGCGGACACGTGGTCTGGACCATGAAGAAGCCCTGCGCGTGAACGACCTGGCCCTTGCCCTGGCAGGCCTTGCACGGCTCGGGCTTGCTGCCCGGCTTCGCGCCGGTGGAGTTGCACGACGTGCAGGCGATATCGCGCGTGACCTTGACCTCCTTGGTGGTGCCCCACACGGCCTCGGCGAACGTCAGGCCGAGATCGAGGCGAAGGTCCGCGCCCCGCGGCGCCCGGCGACCGCCGCTCGAGCGGCCGCCGAAAAAATCACCAAACAGATCGCCGAACGCGGAGAAAATATCCTCGACGTTCGAGAAGCCCTGAGCGTTACCGCCACCGCCTTGGCCGCGGATCCCGTCGAAGCCGAACCGATCGTAGCGAGCTCGCTGATCGTCGTTCGAGAGGATCGAGTACGCGTTGGAGACTTCCTTGAACTTCTCCTCGGCTTCCTTGTCATCCGGGTTCTTGTCCGGGTGGAATTTTTGCGCGAGCGAGCGATACGCTTTCTTCAGATCGCCCGCGTTCGCGCCCTTCTCGACACCGAGTACTTCATAGAGATCACGCACAGGGACACCGCATCTTGCTCAAGTCATCTTGGCGAAAAGAATCAACGCCTTGGGTAAATCGGCGGCGCGACGGTGTCAAGGTATCGTCTCGCCGTGGTTCGCCCCGTCGACATCTCTTTGGGCGCTCCAGATCCCGAGGACGCATTGCGCCGGGCGGAGCGGCTGTTCGAGGCCATCGCGCAGACTGGGCTGGATCTCGGGCGGTTGGACGACGTTGCCGTGCGGATCGCTACCCTCGCCTGCCGCTACGCACCGTATCTGGCGACGCTCCTGACCCGTGATCCCAGCCGCCTGGTGAGGGTCGCCGCCAGTCCCTATCTCCAGCGCGAGAAGCCCCGCGAGATCCTCGCAGCGGAGCTGGCCCGCCAGATCCAGGAGGTCACGACGACCGCCGAGCTACGGGCTGCCCTGCGCCGGATTCGCGCTGACGAGCTGGTCCGGCTCGGGACCCGCGAGCTCGAGCGCGTCGACAGCGGGTCGATCGTCGGTCGCGAGCTGTCGTGCCTCGCCGGAGTGTCCTTCGACGCGGCGATCGCGTTTCACGATCGCGAGCTGCGCGCGCGATACGGCGTGCCCCGCTACGTCGACGACGACGGCCAGGAACGCGAAGCGACGCTCGCAGTGATCGGCATGGGGAAGCTCGGCGGCGACGAGCTCAACTTCGCGTCGGACGTCGATGTCATCTACGTCTACTCGTCGGATCGCGGCGAGGTCGGCGAGCTGTCGCTGCACGAGTACTTCGCCAAGCTATGCAAGGAGGTCACCGCGGCGCTCTCCGAGGTCACCGAGGACGACGTCGTGTTCCGCGTCGATCTGCGGCTGCGCCCCGAGGGTAGCAAGGGCGCGATCGCGAACTCGCTGGCGCAGGCGGAGCGCTACTACGAGACGTTCGGCCGGCCATGGGAGCGCCAGGCGTGGATCAAGGCACAGCCGTGCGCCGGCGATCTCGCGCTCGGCGACGAGGTGATGACCACGCTGCGGCCGTTCGTGTTTCC
>JACCYD010000249.1 GCA_013696695.1 Deltaproteobacteria bacterium
ACCGTGCCGGCGTACTTCGACGACGTCCAGCGCCAGGCCACCAAGGATGCCGGCCAGATCGCCGGTCTGACGGTGCGCGCGATCCTCAACGAGCCCACGGCGGCGGCGCTGGCGTACGGCGTCCAGCACCAGCACAACCAGCGGCTCGCGGTGTTCGATCTCGGCGGCGGCACCTTCGATATCTCGATCCTCGCGATCGAGAACGGCGTGTTCGAGGTGCTCGCGACGCACGGTGACACCACGCTCGGCGGCGACGATTTCGATCGCGTGATCATCGATCTGCTCGCCGACATGTTCCAGCAGGAGCAGGGGCTCGACCTGCGCACCGATTCGGTCGCGCTGCAGCGGCTCAAGGAAGCAGCGGAGCGCGCGAAGATCGAGCTGTCGTCGGCGATGACGACCGACGTCAATTTGCCGTTCATCGCGGCAGGGCCATCGGGCCCGGTCCACTTGATGCGCGAGCTCGAGCGCGGGCAGCTCGAGCGCGCCTGCAAGGTGCTGATCGATCGGCTCGAGGCGCCGTGCAAGAAAGCCCTCGACGATGCCCATTGCACGCCGAACGACATCGATCAGGTGCTCCTGGTCGGCGGCATGACGCGCATGCCGGCGGTGCAAGAACGCGCGGTCGGCATCTTCGGCAAGCCGGCGAGCAAGGGCGTCAACCCCGACGAGATCGTGGCGATGGGCGCCGCGGTGCACTCCGGGATCATGGGTGGCGAGCTGCAAGAGGTCGTGCTGCTCGACGTCACGCCGCACGACATGGGCGTCAAGGTCGCCGGCGACAAGATGTCGGTCGTGATCCAGGCGAACACTTCGATCCCGACCCGCGCGAAGAAGATCTTCGCCACCACCGAGGACAGCCAGACGTTCGTCGCGATCGAGGTCCACCAGGGGCCAAACGAGGTCGCGTCGAAGAACCGCCGGCTCGGCCGCTTCGTGCTCAACGATCTGCGGGCCGCGCCGAGGGGCCAGACCAAGGTCGAGGTCAGCTTCACGATGGATGCCGACGGCATCCTCGAGATCACGGCCAACGAGATCGGGACCAACAAGGCCGTCAGCATCACGATCGAAGCGTCGAGCGGCCTCACCGTCGAAGAGATCACGCGGCTGCGCGCGCGCACGCACCCGGGCTATCGCGAATAGCTCTCGCCGCCTGGTTCACGACCGATCCGAACCTTGCGGCAGCGCGGGACGACGATCCGCGGTTTGCCGAGCTGCTGACCAAGTAGCCAGCCAGGGAAGAAGAAGCTCGCTGATCACCAGCGCCGTGCGTGGAAGCCCCAGATTCCCTGAATGGAGCCTTCCTGTACTAGTCACGTCGCAGAATCAGTCTTATGTCAACTAATGGATAGCCCGAGGATAGCCGACACCGCGTTGTCAGCTTTCACACGCCGGCGCAGCTTCCGACACGGCTTTCGCAGTGGGTCTGGCTATAAGTCCGAGGTGGCCGATCGCGATCCGCTGGCGCCGTTCGGACCCGCGGCCGCGGCATGGTTTCGCGCGAGCTTCGAGCAGCCGACGCCAGTCCAGGCGCGCGGCTGGGATCGGATCGCGCGTGGCGATCACACCCTGATGCTGGCGCCGACCGGCAGCGGCAAGACGCTGGCGGCGTTTCTGTGGTGCCTGGATTGGCTGTCGCGCAACCCGGATCCGGCGCTGGGCACACGCGTGATCTACGTGTCGCCGATGAAGGCGCTCGCGTACGACATCGAGAAGAACCTCAAGGCGCCCCTCGCCGGTCTCCAGGCCATGGGCGGCGGCGACTTCGGCGCGATCCGAGTCGACGTTCGCACCGGCGATACGCCGCCCAAGGAACGCGAACGGCAGCGCACGAATCCGGGCCAGATCCTGATCACGACACCCGAGTCGCTGTACCTGGTGCTCGCGAGCCGCGCCGCGGAACGACTGACCGGTGTCGAGACGATCATCGTCGACGAGATCCACGCACTGGCGCCCACCAAGCGCGGCATCCACCTGGCGCTGTCGCTGGAGCGGCTCGCCGCGCTGGTCACCGCCGCCGGCAATCCCGAACCGCAGCGGATCGGCCTGTCGGCGACCCAGCGTCCACTTACGGAAGTGGCTCGATACCTGGGCGGTGACCGTCCGGTCGAGATCGTCGACGCGAGTGCGCCGCCGTCGCT
>JACCYD010000251.1 GCA_013696695.1 Deltaproteobacteria bacterium
ATGCTGTTCACCGGCATGCGGCACTTCCGCCACTGAGATCGCAGTAGATTCCCAGCATGAAGATCCTGGTCATCGGCGGCGGCGGTCGCGAGCACGCCCTGATGTGGCGCCTCGCGCAAGCCGGGCACGAGGTGGTGGCGGCGCCGGGCAATCCGGGGATGGAGGCGCTCGGTCGCTGCATCCCCGTCAAGCTCGAGGATCAAGACGGCATCTTGAAGCTGGCGCTCGACGAAGGCGCGGACCTCGTGGTCGTCGGGCCGGAGGCACCGCTGGTCGCCGGGCTCGCGGACCGGCTGCGCGCGTCGGGGGTGGCCACGTTCGGTCCATCCGCCGCGGGCGCGCGGCTCGAGGGCAGCAAGGTGTTCAGCAAGCAGTTCTTCGCTCGCCACAACATCCCGACCGCACCGTTCGAGATCGCGACGACGGTCGCCGAGGCCGATGCCGCGATCGATCGGTTGTCGGCCGACGGGCACCAGATCGTCGTCAAGGCCGACGGGCTGGCGGCAGGCAAGGGCGTGGTCGTGACCGCGGATGCCGCCGAGGCGCAGGCGGCCGCGCGCGAGATGCTCGAGGCGCGACGGTTCGGAGCTGCCGGCGCGACGCTCGTGCTCGAGCACAAGATCGCCGGCCGCGAGGTCAGCGTGCTCGCGCTCACCGATGGCCAGCGTCTCGAGGTGCTGCCCGCGGCCGAAGATCACAAGACCATCTTCGACGGCGATCGCGGTCCGAACACCGGGGGGATGGGCACCGTGTCGCCTGCGTGGATCAGCGACGATTGCGCCGCGCGGATCCGCTCGGAGATCCTCGAGCCCACGGTGCGCGGCCTGCGCGCCGATGGCATCGACTATCGCGGAGTGCTGTTCGCCGGCGTGATGGTCGATCCGGCCGGTGCGCCATACCTGCTCGAGTACAACTGCAGGTTCGGCGATCCGGAGACGCAGCCGATCCTGGCGCGCATGAAAGGTGATTTCGGCGCGGTGCTGCTCGGCGCGGCGCGCGGCGAGATGCCGGTCGGCGCGCTGGCGTGGGATGCCCGCCATTGCGTGTGCGTCGTGGTCGCTGCGGCCGGCTATCCCGGCACGGTGCGGCTCGGCGATCCGATCGATCTCACCGCGCTCGCCGGCGTCGACGTTCACGTGTTCCACGCCGGCACCGCGCGGCGCGACGCCGAGCTGATCTCCGCGGGCGGTCGCGTGCTCGGCATCACCGCCCTCGGGATCAGCGTCGAGCAAGCACGCTCGAAAGCGTATGCCGCCATCGATCAAATCGGGCTCGCCGGGAAGCAATACCGGCGCGACATCGGCACGCGTCACCAGCCGGCGCGATAGATTTCAGGTCATGCCGCATATCGCCGGCTTTCGAGGCATCGTCTCGGGTCCCGCTCAGCCTGCGGAGCGCGATCCGACGCGAGCGATCTATCGCTACCACCAGCGGTTCGCCGGCCCGGGCCGCACGTTCGAGCGCAAGAACCTGATCGTCGCGGTCGCGATGTCGCCGTACGCCGACGGTGTGATCCGCCCGCACGAGGGCACCACCGCGGCGAGCCGCGACGCGGCGCTCGCGAAGCTGCGGGTGGAGCGCGCCCATGCGATGCCGATCCTCGCAGGGTTCCGCGATCCGGCCACCGAGGTCGACCGGCTGTTTCGCAAGACCGAGGGCAGCACGCCAACGCTCGAGCACACCACCGCCGATGGCACCGTGCATCGGCTGTGGCGGATCCAGGATGCCGAGCTGCTCGGCAAGCTGCGCCACTACTTCGCACCGCGCAAGCTTCACCTGCTCGACGGCCACGATCGCTACGAGGCGATGCTCGCGTATCGCGACGAGCTTTCCGCGAAGCCGTTGCCGCAGTACTCGTCGGCGAACTACGCGCTGGCCTGCCTCGTCAACCTCGAGGATCCGACGCTCGCGAGCGCTCCGCGCCACCGGGTGATCTCCGGCGCCGTCGAAATCGAGCAGGTGCTCGCGAGTGCGCGCACGCACTTCCTGGTCGAAAAGCTGCCTGCATCGGCGCGCGATGTCGCCAAGCAGTTCGCCGCGCTGCGCGAGACGGTCGCGCACCAGCCCGCATTCGTGGTCGTGTTCGCCGGCTCCACCGATGCGTACAAGTTGACGCTGTCGCCCGACGTCAGCCCGTTTGCGGAAGGTGCGGCGCCGCATCGCGCGCTGCAGAAGCTCGACCCGGTCGTCGCCGACAGCTTGTTCGTCGCACGTGCGATGGCCGGCGCGTCGGTCACCACCGAGGTCGACATCGAGAAGGCGCTCGCCACGCTCGACACCGGTGCGGCGGCGATCGTCGTCATGCGACCGCTGTCGATCGAGCAGATCGCGCATGTCGACGAGCTCGGCCAGTTGCTACCGCCGGACTCGACCGCGTTTCATCCCGCGATCGCGCCGCTCGTGACGATGCCGATCGATCCCGACGAAGACCTGGTCTGAAGGCGGCTTGGCGGTTTTCTGGAACACCACGGGCAACCGGCAAAACACCGGCGCGCTCCGGCGTCCCTACTTCCAGCGCCGCAGCTCGAGCGGCTTGTCCGCGTAGCCGCTCTCCGCGATCGGCACTTCCTTCGGCGAGTCGAACAGCGTGTGCATCATCACATCGCGATCGTCGAGCACGCCGAGCGTGCCGCGATCGACCGCCAGCACGCCGACGTGGCGCGGGAACAGCACGAGGTCGCCGACCTTGGTGAACGGCAATGGCTGGCCGGCCTTGTCGCGATAGATGCCATCGTCGGCGCGCGTGCCGGCCGCGAGCAGCTTCGCGTGTTGCGGCAATGCGCCGGTCCACACATAGGGTTGGCTGCCGCCCATGCGGCGCTTGCCGTAGACCACGAAGTCGGCGCAGTCGCTGCCCTCGAGGTGCTCGGACTGGTGCGCGCGATCGGAGGTCCCCGCCGACGCCCAGATATAAGGCTGGCCGTACATCTCGGTGAGGAAGCCGAGATAGGAGTCGTCGCGCCGGATCGACACGCGCAGGACGTCGTCGGTGACGCCGCCGGAGCCACGACCGCGCCGCGCTTCGGGGCCGGGACTCGCGATCACGCGCTCGTCCTGCAGCGCGACGATCTGGTAGCGCATCGTGCCGACGCCCTGACCGTGGTCGGGCGTCAACGTCGGTCGCACGTCCGCGGTGATCGCACCGCGGTTGAGGCCGAGCTCGATCGGCGTCGCGCGGTAGTCGATGGTCTCGAACCGAAACTGCGCCGGCGTGTCGCCATTGGTCATCGACTTCGCGGCGGGCTCGATTCGATTCCACCGCAGCTCGATCGCGGGTGCGGCGGCGAGTGGCTTCACCGCGATCACCTTGCCGTCGAGTCGGACCGCGGGCGCGTCGCTGTAGTACGCGCGCTTGCCATCCGCATCGACTGTGATCAACGCGTAGAGCGTTACTTTCTTATCTGCGCGCGTGTAGGTCGGGCGATCGCTCGCCACGCCGTCGACCGCGGCGATGACGCGAGCCATCGTGACGCGTCCCGTCGCCGTCGCGTCCCCGAGCCGTGGCGGTCGCGTGACTTCGGTGCGCGGTGGCGCCGCACCGGGAGCGTGCGACTCCGACTCGCTCGTTGGAGCGCTACTTGCCGAAGAACATGCACACAGCAAAATTGCAGCTACGCGCATCAACGAGATCGAACGCT
>JACCYD010000620.1 GCA_013696695.1 Deltaproteobacteria bacterium
AGATGGACGAGCTCTACGAGCTGCCGTTCTCGCGCTTGCCTCACCCGAAGCATCGCCAGACCAAGCTTCCCGCGTACGAGATGATCAAGTTCTCGGTCACGATCCTGCGCGGCTGCTTCGGCGGTTGCAGCTTCTGCTCGATCACCGAGCACGAAGGCCGGATCATCCAGAGCCGCAGCGAGGCGAGCATCCTCGGCGAGATCGAACGCATCCGCGATGTCACGCCCGGATTTACCGGCAACATCTCCGACCTCGGCGGCCCGACCGCGAACATGTACCGCCTCGCGTGCAAGTCGCGCGAGATCGAGGCGGCGTGCAAGAAGCCGTCGTGCGTGTTCCCCGATATCTGCGACAACCTCGGCACCGATCACGGTCCGCTCGTCGCGCTGTATCGCAAGGCGCGGGCGATCAAGGGCATCAAGCGCGTGTTCATCGCCAGCGGCGTTCGCTACGACCTCGCGGTGCGCTCGCCCGAATGGATCCGCGAGCTCGCGCAGCACCACACCGGCGGCTATCTCAAGATCGCGCCCGAGCACACCGAGGACGCGCCGCTCAAGCACATGATGAAGCCGGGCATCGGTGCCTACGATCGCTTCAAGGAGCTGTTCGATCGCTATTCGCTCGAAGCGGGTAAGGAGCAGTACCTGATCCCGTACTTCATCGCCGCGCACCCCGGAACCACCGACGAGGACATGCTGAACCTCGCGCTGTGGCTCAAGCGCAACAGCTTCCGCCCGGATCAGGTGCAGGCGTTTTTGCCCTCACCGATGGCGACCGCGACCGCGATGTACCACACGGGCTACAACCCGCTGCGCTCTCTCAAGAAGCGCGAGCGCGTGCACGTGATCAAGGACCTCGAGCGACGCCGTCTCCACAAGGCGTTCCTCCGCTATCACGATCCCGGCAACTGGCCCGTGCTGCGCGAGGCGCTGCGCCGGATGGGCCGCACCGATCTGATCGGCCCGGGCAAGGACCGGCTCGTGCCCTCGTATCAACCCGCGCACGCGCGTGGTGGCGAAGGCTATCGCGGTCGCATCCAACCCGGCGTCGCGCTGACCCAGCACACGGGTCTGCCGCCTCGCGCAGGCGAGCAGAGCTCGCAGCGCGGGCCGGATCGTCCTTTGGCCCGAGCAGGCGAGCAGAGCTCGCAGCGCGGGCCGGATCGTCCTTTGGCCCGAGCGACGAGCGACAAGCGCGGGCCGCTGCCGAAGCGTCGTCCTCGCTAGGTTGTTCGCTCGGCGCTACTTCTTGGCGGTGTCGAACATGCCGACCGCGAACGTCGCCGGTGGACCGCCCGCGTCGTAGCGACCGGTGACCACGCCGCAGAACTTGGCCGGCTTGCGCTTCACAAGCGTGCCGGTGCTGCCAATCGCGTAGATCTCGATCGCATCCCCATTGGCGATCGCGATTCGCGCGACGTGGATCTCGATGCCGTCGACGGTCTGCTTCTCGATCTTCGCGAGTGGTCCCACAATGCACAGCCGCTTGCCGACCTGCGGCATCGGATCTTTCTCGACCTGCTCGAGCGATGTCTCGTTCTTGGCGACCGCGACATCGGCCCACCTCATCCGCGCCGCCGCCCAGCGCAGCAACAGCTTCGTGCCTTCACTCGGCGCATCGCGCGTGTCGGTGAGCTTCGGCTTCGCGACCGCGATCGCCGCCGCGAGGTTCCGCTGATCGACGATGTCAGGCGGGAGCGCCGGCGTCACCGACTTCGGATCGGATGGCTGGGCTGATCCGTTGGCGACCGTTGGCTTCGTCTCGATCGGCGCCTCGAGGATCCTCGACGTGTGCCATGCCAGCCCGAGCCCCGTGGCGTACATCGCGAGGCCGACCAGCGTCAGAAAGATTGCCCAGCCCCTGCCCGTCCCCTGCTTGCCAAAGCTCGAGCTCGTCTCCGACTTGTTCTCGCGAGGATCGAAACCGTGAAGCTCCCGATCTTTATGTCGGCGGTTCGCGACGGCGATCGCGCCAAAGATGAACCATACGACCGCGACGATCCACGCCAGGATCGGCACCGGCAGCGAGGGATCGGCGATCCGTCGGATCATCACCGTCGACAGCAGCGCACCATACAGGCCGAGCCCGAGCACGACTGCCTTGAACACCGTGCCCTTCACCGAAAGTGACGGCCAGTAGTGCAGCCCGACGACGGCGAGCACGCCGAGCAGGATCGCGCCGGCCACCACCATCACGACGGCCGAGCGTGACATCGCGACGACGCTATCACGCTAGACTGGAGGCGTGCGTTGGCTGGTTGTTGCCGTCTTCGTGCTCGCGAGCTGCAAGCACAAGTTCGATCCGATCGAAGCGCGGGACATTCGCGCCACCGCGATCGCGGTGGGTGCGCGCGCGCCGGATGCGCAGCTGGCCTCGACCTCGGGCTCGCGTGTCGCGCTTGCCGAGGTGTTGCGCGGGAACGCGAAGACCGTGCTCGTGTTCTTCCGCGGCTTCTATTGAAAGAGCTGCACCCGCTGGCTCGGCGAGCTAGCAAGCCACGCGAAGGAGCTGGCCGCGCGCCGGATCCGGATCGTCGCGATCTCCGCCGACGAGGTCGAGGACCTGGCCGCGCTGCAAACCAAGTTGCCGGCGATCACGCTGTTGACCGACCTCGGGCTCGTCGGGCTTCGCGCCTGGGGGGTCGTGATCAAAGACGCCGAACACCCGAGCCCGGCGACGTTCGTCGTCGGTGAGGACGGCCTGGTGACCTACCGCCGGCTTCTCGACGCTGATAATGACTGGCCCTCGTATGGTGAGCTTGTGCGCTCACTGTAAGACGCACACCGGCACTGGTTGTCCTCCCATGGAGGAGCCGGCCGCTCGCCTAGCGTCGGGAAGTCGCACCGCGGTACGCTCGATCGGTCCATGAATCCGTCGCCTTCTCCGGACGAGCGGCTGTCGATCGGGACGGTGCTGGATGGCCGTTACCGCATCGATGCCGTCCTCGGCTCCGGGGGCATGGGTCGCGTCTATCGCGGAGAGCACACCGGCATCGGGCGAGCCGTCGCGATCAAGGTGTTGCACGCGGATCTCAATCGCAATCGTGAAGCGGCCGCGCGGTTCCAGCGCGAAGCCCTCGCCTCGGGACGCCTCGATCATCCGAACATCGTGGGCGTCAGCGACTTCGGTGTCCTCGACGACGGCGCGTGCTTCCTGGTCATGGAAGCACTCGAGGGCGAATCGCTCGGCGGTCGGCTCGAACGCGAGAAGCGCATCCCGTGGCGAGAAGCCCTCGCGATCCTGCGCGGCGTGTTGCACGGCCTGAAGCACGCCCACGATCGCGGCGTCGTCCATCGCGACATCAAGCCCGACAACGTGTTCCTCGCGCAGAAGGAAGGCGAGCCGGTCGTCAAGATCCTCGATTTCGGCATCGCGAAGCTGTACGCGGGCAGCGCTGACGATCCAGCCTCGACGCGCGCCGGGCTCACCGTCGGCACGCCGGCGTACCTGTCTCCCGAGCAGGCGGTCGGCGGCGAGATCAAGCCAGCCTCGGACATCTATTCGGCGACGATCGTGCTGTTCGAGATGCTCACGGGTCGCGCGCCATTCGAGGACAAGGATCCGCTCGCGATGCTCGGCGCCCACGTCAGTCGCACGCCGCCGGCGCTCGCCGACATCTTGCCGGAGCTCGCCAGCGAGCTGCCTGCGGGGCTCGAGGACATGATCCAGCGCGGCCTGGTGAAGACCCAGGCGGATCGCATTCCATCGGCCACCGATTACCTCGGGTGGATCGACGCGGTGATCAGTGGCGCGACGGCGACCGGCAGTGCTCCGGTGACGGTGCCCGATGCCGTCGCCCTCGGCACGGCGAGCACGGATCCGCTGACCCCGATCTTCGTGACACCACCACCGGGCTCACTGTCGGCGATCGTCGCCACCGCTGCCCCGAGCGTGTACCTGACGCCCGTACCCGGCTCGATGTACACGCCTGGCTCGATGCACACGCCCGTGCCTGACTCGATGCACACGCCGGTGCCTGACTCGATGCACACGCCCGTGCCCGGCTCGATGACGGCGTCGAACGAGCGCGCGATTCGCGCGGTGTCGCTCGCCGAGGCAGCGCCGATCCCGAAGCGCTGGCTCGCGATCGGAGCGCTGGTGCTCGTCATCGGTCTGTTGATCGCGTTCGTCATCCTCGCCGCGCGCGATCGCGCGAAGTCCGCGGATCCGGCGACGGATCCGAAGCTCGATCCCAAACCCGCCGACCCCAAGCCCGCCGACCCCAAGCCCGGCGATCCCAAACCGAAGCCGAAGCCGCAGCCCAGGGCCGCGCCCGCACCGCCGCCTTCGCCGCCCGTCGAGGACAAGACGGTCAAGCCCGGGCCGCCACCGGATCCGATGATGAACGCACCGCTCGGCGCCGCGCTACAGGAGCTCGTCAAAGCCAAGACGTGCGGCGCGCGCAAGGCCGCGATGCAGCGCCTCGTCGAGCTCGACGATCCGTCGGCGATTCCGGCGATCCGGAAGGCGAAGTATCGGATGTACGGCGGCTTCGCCGGCATGGGGCAGACGAACGCGAACGAGTGCTTCGTCCGCGACGTCGACGCCGCCGTGAAGCAACTGTCTCGCAATCTCCCGCCGCCGAAACGGTAAGTACGCGATCAGATCGGCAGCGGCTCGCGCGATGCGCGCCACGGTGCCGGGATGCCGTCGAGCCCGACCGCACCGACGACGATTCCGCCGACCATCGCGCATGTGGTATCGGTGTCGCCGCCAACTTCGCCGCACGACCACAACGCACCGACGTAATCCGTGAGATGCGTCGCCGCGCACCACAACGCGAACGGCACGGTATCGGCACACAGCACGTTCGAGCCGTTGCCGAGCTCGGCCGCGACGGTGATCGACTCGGCCTTCAGCATGCCGATCGCGCGGCGCGTGGCATCGCGCGTCGGGCCACCCGGTGTGCGGGAGATGACGGTCTCGAGCAGCGCCCGCGGATCGCGCTCGCCACCACACACGGCCGCCGCGGCGACCGCGATCGCGATCGCACCTGCGGCACCCTCGGGATGCGAATGCGTGGGCGCTGCGGAGCGGCGCGCGTGCTCGACGACCTCATCGAGATCATTGAAAAAATACGCGCCGATCGGTGACACGCGCATCGCGCTTCCGTTGCCGCATGACCCCTGACCCTTGAACAGCGCCTTCGCGGCCGTCTCGTACGCGACACCGGCGGCGATCTCGGAGAGCACCTCGTGCGCACCACGCCCGTACCCGCGGGCAGGATCCGCGATGTAGCGACGCGCGAACGCCTGCGCGAGCTCTGCTGGATCGATCGCGCCATGCGCACGCAGCACCTCGACCACCGAGATCGACATCGCGGTGTCGTCGGTCCACATCCAGCGCTTGGCCTGCGGTGCGCGTCGGCCCGACAGCGCCTCGACGCGGGCGTGGGCCCCGGAATGGAGCAGCTGCTCGCCGAACGCATCGGCGACCGACAG
>JACCYD010000256.1 GCA_013696695.1 Deltaproteobacteria bacterium
GCTGGAGCTTGGTCAGCGCGGCCTGCAGGTCCGGTCGCTCGGTCAGCACGGGCGCGCACGGATCTCCGGGCCAGCTCGCGATCCGATCGAGTGCGTTCTTGATCGTGAACGCGCGGGCGTCGAGCCCGGGTACGACCTCGTCCCAGGTCACCGGCATCGATACCGGGGCGGTCGGGACGGGACGCACGCTGTACGGCGCGACCAGCAGCTGGCCATGCGCGTTCTGTCCCCAGTCGAGGTAGACGCGGCCGCCGCGCGCGTTGGGATTGCGATGCGTCGTCGCCATGTCGGGGTGTTGCTTCTCGATCAACAGCCCGATCAAGTACGCGAGCGTGCGCGCTTGATCGAACGTGCACTGACCGCCGAGCGGGATCAGGATGTGGAGACCGCTCTGGCCCGAGGTCTTGACGTAGTTCGGTAGCCCGGCGGTCTCGCACAGCGCATGGATCGCGAGGGCGAGCGGCACGACGTGCTCCTTCGGCGCGTTCTTCGGATCGAGATCGACGATCGTCCAGTCGGGCTTCTCGAGGTTGACCGAGCGACTCGCCCACGCGTGGATCGGGATCGAGCCCATGTTCGCGATGAAGGCGAGCCCATCGGAGTCATCGATCATCACGTAGTGGATCTCGCGCTGGCTGTGCTCGGACCACAGCGTGGTCGTGCGGAGCCACGGCGGGACCCAGTGCGGCATGTCCTTTTGATAGAACATCTCGCCGTCGATGCCGTCGGGGTAGCGCGTGAGCACCGTCGGGCGATCCTTCAGGTACGGCAGCAGCACCGGCGCGACCGCGCGGTAGTACTCGATCAGATCGCCCTTGGTGATGTTGTCTTCCTTCCAGAACACCTTGTGGAGGCGGGTCAGGCGCAGCTCGCGGATCGGCGCGTCGATCTCGAGCTCGTGATCGATGCCCGACAGCGTCTCCTTCGGCACCGGACCGGTGTCCTCGGGATCGTGCGGGCGCTGCGGGGCCGACAACGTGTCGTCGGCATTGTCCGGAACGTCGGCATTTTCCAGAACGTCGCTGCGCTCCGCCGCCTCGTCGGATTCGCCATCGCCCTTGTTCTCGGCGGTGGTGCGAACCGGCATGCCGCAGTCCTGCGGTCGCTTGTCGGGGCGGAACCGCTCGAACACCGGGAACCGCAGCGATGAATCCACCGGCCACTCGCGATAACGAACCTGGACAACCGTGTTGTCGGCGGGGTCGAGCCAGCGCGCATCGCTCGACGCCTCGGGGCGCGGGAACGTCGGTCGCCACGTCGGCTTCGCGTCGAGCTCCTTCTTGAGCGCGATCAGCTGTTTGTCGTCGAATCCGGAGCCGACCTTGCCGGCCCACACCCAGCGGTCGACGATCCACACGCACAGGTGCAACGCGCCGATGCCCGCGCGCGAGCGCTTCGGCGGCGTGTATGCGCAGACCGCGAAGTCGGCCTCGGGATCCGACTTCATCTTCAGCCAGTCGCGCGAGCGCGAGGACTTGTACGGCGAATTCGCTCGCTTCGCGACGACGCCTTCGAGCCCGCGCTGCACCACTTGCCGGAGCAGCGCCTCGCCGAGCTCGGGCACGTGATCGCCGTAGCGCAGCGGGCCGATGCCGCTCGGCGGCAGGATCTGCTGCAGCAGGGCTTTCCTCGCGAGCAGCGGCAGGCCGCGCAGGTCGTAGCCGCCGGCGCCGAGCAAGTCGAACACGATGTACGTCACCGGTGCGCTGAGTGCGGCGCGCTGGATCTCCGACGTCCGATGCATCTGGCCGCGGAACGACAGCTTGTGAAAATCCGGCTTGCCCTCGGCGTCGAGCATCACGACTTCACCGTCGAGCACGAGCCCGGGAATCGGCAGCGCGCGAACGGCGCTGGTGAGCTCGGGATAGCGCTCGGTGGGATCTTGCGCCGAGCGATAGCGCAGCGCGGCCTGGCCCGCACCGCCGAACGCCACCATGCGGAAGCCGTCGTACTTGAGCTCGAACACCCACTCCTTCGACGAGAACGGAGCATCGGCGGTGTGACACAACATCGGCTCGAACGAGCCCGGCGCGATCGGGCGCTTCGGCGGGGACAACTTCGCGAGCTCGGACAGCACGAGCTGGTGGCGCGGTGCCCCGGCCTCGAGCTCGCCGACGGTGAGTCCCGACAGCACCGACGCTTCCGACAGCGCCTGCTTCGCGGCGAGAAATTGCTCGGCCGGCTCGTCGCGCTTCTTGATCA
>JACCYD010000306.1 GCA_013696695.1 Deltaproteobacteria bacterium
CGCACGGCGCCATCGGTGCCGGGCTGGCTGCTGTGGCTCGCCCGCCTTCGCTGATCGACACCCGTCACGGGTTGCGCAAGTTGTGAAGGGGTCTCGACTCTCGCGACCGGTGACCTCAGGAAACCGAGAGCGTCGAGAGAACGCTGACTTGCGTCCCGTTCTCGGCGCGATCGCGTGGGCCGTACCTTGCAGCACCCGCTGACATGTGGCGTTTCGCGCTCGTGTTGCTCGTCGCGTGTGGAGCGGATGCGGTCGACCGACTGGACGAGTCGAGCTCGAGTGACGCTGCTCCCGCCGGCGAGGACGCCCCGACCGTTGCGACGGCCTGGGTCGCGAAGGTCTCGCCGCTCACCGATCAACATCGGGCGGTCCCGGGGGCGATGTTCGGTGGCTGGGGGCCCCACCTCGGCCACCTCGTCCAGGCCGGAGGCGCGACCTACTGGGTCGACGATCTGTGCACGGCGACGGTGCCCGGCGATTGCGACGTCAACGTCAATCGGCGCGTCGGCGTGTTTCGCCACGACCCTGAAGGCTGGCGGAAGCTCGCGACGATCCCGCTCGCCGGAATCCAGCAAAACACCGCCGCGATCGCAGATGCCGATCGACTGTTCGTCTATGGCATCGCCTCGGGGGCGCAGCGGGTGATCGAGTGCAGCTACGCGCTTACCAGCGGCGCGCAATCGTGTACGACGATCCCGATCTCCACCGGGACGTTCGCGAACTACATCGGCGCGGCCATCGTCGGCGCCGCGCGCGTCGTGTGGTGGACCAACGTCGTCGACGGTGGTGGCGGCAGCTTCTCGTACATCGTCAACTACGGAGGCGGCTGGAACGGCCCGCGCACCGGACCCGTCGGTGGCTACAACGATTGCGGCTACGCGCACGTCGCGATGCGGCCCGACGGAAAGCTCGAAACATTCTGCCAGGTCGTCTCCGGACTCGCTCCGAACTGGACGTTCGCCACGCTCGTCGGCACGGCGCCGGCATCGCTCGCCGCACCTGCGGTGTGGAACGCCGGGCTCGCACCGCTGCCCGGCGATCCGATCATCTCGACCAACGACCTCGTCGTCGACTCCGCTGGCACCTCGCACCTGCTCGCACGCAGTCAGCAGGGCGCGGCGGTCTACTACGCCAAGTCGCCGGGCGGTGGCTACGCGCCGATGTCGGAGCTGCCGGCGACGTATCGCGCGCGCTGGCTGGTTGCAGGTGATCGCGTCGCACTCGCACGCGATGTCGAGCGATCGCGTCTCGTCGTCGGCATCTCGCCGCCGGCTCCGAGCTCGATGTCGATCGCCGACTGGGAATCCGTCGAGGTCGCGTTGCCGGAGCTCGGTGACATCTACGCGATCTATCCGCTGGCCACGGCCTACCAGCGCGTGCAACCAGATCGCTTCGAGCTCGTGGTGGTCGGTTCCGCCGACGAGCATCGTGCGGTTCACGTCGCGATCACGCGGGAGTGATCGGGCCGCGACTTGATCGAACTGCGGTACGCTGGTCGCCGTGGGCGACTCGCCAAGGCTGACTGGTAGGCGCACCGGCACGGTGCCCGATCGCAAGCCGTCGACACGGATCGCGCGGTCGCTGGCGTCGCCTGCCGGCGTGCTCGTGATCCTGCCGGCACTGGTGATCGCGGCCGGCGTCTCCGTGCTGCTGCTCGGTCGCGGCGCGACGCGCGAGACCGCCGAAACGATGGCGCGCCATCAGCTGATCGCGCAGGCCAGCGCCGTCGAGCACGACGTGGCCTTCGCGCTCGAACAGGCCGAGCCCGTGCTCGCGACGATGAAGCTCCTCGCCGATGTCGCGATGCCGACACCCGACGCGTTGACGCGGTTGCGAGATTCCGTGCTCGGCAGGCCCGGCGTCTACAACGCCACGATCGCGTTTCCGACCGGCGGCATGTGGGGCGCCTACTTCGACGCCGACGGCAAGCCTCGCGTGCTCGAGAGTCAGGTCGGTCCAGGCGGCACCACGCGCGTCAATTACGACGTCAAGGATGGCGAGCTCGTCGAGCTGGCGCGCCCGGCGAGCAACTACGACGCGCGCACGCGGCCGTATTACATCGCCGCCATCGAGGCCAAGCGCCGCGTGTGGTTGCCGCCGCGCGTGTTCGCGGCCTCGGGCAAGACCGGGCTGACGGTCACCGAGCCCGTCTACGCTGCGGACAACACGCTCAAGGCGGTGATCTCGATCGACTACGACGTCGCCGGGCTCAGCGCGTTCCTGCTCGAAGCGCCCCTCGCAGGTGCACACACCGTGATGTTCACGGCCGAAGGCACGATCCTCGCGTATTCGGCCGGTACGCCGAAGGCCGGCCCCGACAAGCGGCTGCTGCGCTACACCGACTACGCCGATCCGGCGCTCGCGTCGCTGTTCGAAGGCGACGCGCTCGCACAGGCGCGTGCCGCGGCTGGCAAGCAGCCGTACTTCCTTCGCCAGGTCACCAGTGAGGGCGACTACCTGGTGTCGATCGCGATCGTCAGCGGCTCGCGGGCCGGCACCGCCGCATCGTCGGATTGGTACCTCGCGACGCTGGTCCCCGAGGAATCGCTGCTCGGGCCGATGCATCGCCTCGATCGCACCTCGATCATCGCGTCGATCGTGGCGCTCGCGATCGCCCTCGGCGTCGCGCTGCTGTTCTCGTGGAACCTGGTGCGCATGCGGCGCGCCGTCGGTGCCGCGCGTGCCGAGGCGCGATCCGCCGAGGAGCGCGCCAAGCAGCTCGGCAGCTACAAGCTGGTCGAGCGCCTCGGGATCGGCGGGCAGGGCGAGGTGTGGCGCGCCGAGCATCAGCTGCTCGCACGCCGCGCGGCGATCAAGCTCGTGCGCAACGACCTCGCGAATGATTCGAAGCAAGCCACGTTGATCCACGAGCGGTTCCGACGCGAGGCACAGACCCTCGCGTCGATGAAGTCGCGCCACACGATCGACCTCTACGACTACGGCGTCACCGACGACGGCACGTTCTTCTTCGTCATGGAGCTGCTCGACGGCTTCGATCTCGCGCAGCTCGTTCGCGCCTGGGGGCCGTTACCGGCGGCCCGCGTGATCTCGATCGTCGCGCAGGCCTGCAGCTCGCTCGCCGAGGCGCACGACGCCAACTTGCTCCACCGCGACATCAAGCCCGCGAACCTCGTGCTCTGCCGCGCCGCCGACGAGGTCGACATCGTCAAGGTGCTGGACTTCGGCATCGTCCATCGCGTCACCTCGCTCGTCAGCTCCGCACGCGCGGATACCTCGAGCGAGAGCACCAAGCAACGCCTGCGCACCGCACCCGTCATCCTGCCGAATCGCGATGTGGTCACCGCGCTCGGCACGGATCCGAGCGCGCGCCCACCCGAGATGCCCGGGGTGAAGTCAGATCTCCCGACCGCGATCGGCGGTACGCCGATCAGTCGTCCACCGGCCATTCCTGGCGAGCCCGGCTCGGACGGCAGCCGCCTCACCGTGGACGGCTCGGTGATCGGCACGCCGGGCTACATCGCCCCCGAGCAAGCCACGGCATCCCCTCTCGATCCGCGCGGCGATGTGTACTCGCTCGGGTGCGTCGCGTGGTTCCTCCTCACCGGCGGTGAGGTCTACGGGGGTGGCACGGTCGAGGAGATCTTGATCAATCACGTGCGAGCGCCGATTCCGCTGCTTCGTCCGCTCGTCAAGGGCTGGTTGCCGGTCGAGCTCGAAGCCGCGATCGTGCGCTGCCTCGGCAAGGCGCCCGACGATCGCCCCGACGCCCGCGAGCTCGCCGATGCGTTGCGCGCGATCGAGATCCCGGCCGAGCACGCGTGGACGCAAACGCAGGCAAAGGCGTGGTGGGCCGAGCCGCGCAATGTCACGAAGACTCCAGCCGGATACGAGCAAACCGTCGCTGCGTTCTTGGTCGCCGATCACGGACCGTCACCGATGATCGCGGATGCCGAAGCACCGAGTGGCCGGTCCGAGGCCGCGACGCTGGTGTCTCGTCCATCGAGCGACCGAGTGATCTAGAGATCCGCGGGCAGCGTTCGCATCTTCGTCTTGATGCAGAGCTCGGCGATCTCGATCCCCGAGATCCCGGGCTTGCTGTCTTCGAACAGCGCGCGTTGATCGGTAAACAGCAGCGTGGTGCCCCGCATCGTGGCCCGATAGTCGCCGCGCTTCTCGAGCTCGCGCGACCACGCGATCATCGCGTCGCGCGTCGCCGGCTTCATCCCGAACTGGACCCCGGATCGCCACCGTGTGGTCACCTTGCCATCGGCCTGGTGCGCGTCCTCGCGCGTGGTCGTCGCCTGGACGTGCACGACGTCCTCGATGCTGAACTTCGGCGAGCCGGCGAGGTAGAACGTCTCGTAGTGGTGCTCGACCGGCGTCGAGCCGGGCGTCGGCTTCTTCGAGGCGACGCGCCACGAGATGTCACCTTTGATCTCGGAGCCTTCGCAGTACGGGAGCACGTACGCGGCGCGCTCGCTGTCGAGAGACTGCTTGCAGCTCGCGTTGCTCGGCTCGAGCGTCGCGCACTTCGCGAAGCCGCGCAGCCGCGTCTCGGGATCGTCCTGCGACGTCACGCTGGCGTGGAGCCCCCACGCCTGCGCCGAGCTCGGGTGTTTCTCGACGAGGTGCTTGGCAAGCGAGCGCGCCCGCTCGAGCACCGATCGCGGAGGCAGCTCGCCCTGGATCTCCAGCGATTCGATCGTCATCGCGAGCAGCTGAAGCGAACCGCAGACCTTGCTGATCGTGTCGACGTCGTCGGGCTCGAGCTTCGCCATGTCGTCGAGCAACGCGAGCGTGTCGCGCGCGATCGCGATGCGCTGCAAGCGAGCCTTCGTTGGATCGGGCTCGCGATCGGCCACGTCGGTGGCGCGCATGATCGCGATCGACCGATCGATCACGCGTCGCTCGTCGGGCGTCGCCGCCGTGCGTTGCGCTTCGAGCTTCGCGATCTCGGCGGTCACGTCGGGCCGCGTCTGGCTTCCGAACATCGATCGGAGCTTGTCCTCGGCC
>JACCYD010000320.1 GCA_013696695.1 Deltaproteobacteria bacterium
GTGTCCGGCCGCGCGATGACCGGCGACGACGTGCGCGACTTCGCGACGTGCGACGGCGGGATCACGTACGGGCTGGTGTCGTCATCGCGGACGTTCATCGGTGTGGCGGGAGGCGGCGGGGCGACGATCTCGTCGCTGAAATCGCCTTCGTCGGGTGCCGTGGTGCCGTCGACGCGCGTCGGATCATCGAGCTCGTCGATCACCGGCACGCCGGTCGCTTCGGTGTCGCGATGCATGCGCGGAGCCGCCGCCGGGACGACGCCCATCTGGGTCTTCTTCTCCGGACGCGGCCGGGACTTCACCGCATCGAGGACGACGACCTCGTCATCGTCCTCGTCGACGTTCGGGATCTCGACGACGCCGGTGGGCGCGTCGGTGCGCGCACGGCGCTCGAGCGGCACCGGCTCGGCTTTGTAATGCTCGTGGATGACGACGCCGACGCTGGTGTCGTCGACCTCGATCGTGGTCGCCGGGGCGGAGTGGTCGGCGTGATTGCGATGTGCGATGACAGAGAGCTCGCCGGAGATATCTGCGCCGGTCGGGGAATCGTCGCTGATGATGATGCGCGGCTCGTCGAGATCGACCTTGGTGACCGGCCCGGTCGGCGCATCGAGCTCGCCGGCGCGCGCATACAGCTCCGGTGGGTCGGTCTTGACGACGCGGCGCTTCACCGGGACCTTGCGCGGGCCGGTCGGATCTTCCTCGGGCATGACCTCGATCGTGATCACCGGAGCATCGTCACCGTCGTACGGATCTTCGTCGGTCGGCTTGATCGAGGGCGCGCGGCGGCGACCCGGGATCCGGATCTCACCGGAGACGCTGCGCGCGCGCGGGCGGTCCGGCACGCCGTCAACCGCAGCGGCCGGTTCGGTTGGCACAGGCTCGACGGGTGTTGGTGGCGCCGCGACCGTCGGATCGTCGAGCACCGCGCTGTTCGGACGCTTCGGGAGCTCGACGGGTCCGGTGACCGGAACGATCGCCCGGTGACGCGCGGCATTGATCTTCGAGGTGAGGCCTTTGACGCGCGGGATCTTGGTGGTGGCGGCCTCGGACGCCGGCGTGGGTGCGGGCACGTCCGGCGCATCATTCGGCTGCAACAGCTTCTGGCCGAGTGCTGTGACGTGGCCGTAGTAGTGCGCGAGGCACCAGGCGATCTGCATCTGCGTCGCGACCGCGCGCACGACATACGCGCCGGTGAAGAACGCGATCTCGTCGACCGCGTGGCTGTCAGACGGGTCGCTCATCGCGACGGTGAGGTTGTTGTCGTCGTCGAGCGACACCGGAATCGCGCGCAGCTCGATCGCCATGTCGCTCGGAATCGCGGCGACGACGCGGACGGGCAGGCGCGCGAGCGTGTTCGGATTGACCTGCGGAACGAGGAGCCGCGAGCGGTAGAAGTCGGTCAGCACGTCGTCGCTGACCGTGCCCGCCCAGACGAGCTGCTCGCCGAGCGTGCCGCCGAGGTTCAAGACCCGCACGCGCGCGTCATCCAAGGCGCTGGCAGGGACCAGACCCGAACGAACCAGAAGCGCCCCCGCGTCGTCGGCCATGTACGAGGACGGGACAAACGCCGGCCTCGTCGGTGATCATGTCGACAGGCTGCCTGTCATGTCAACGAATCCGAGGATCTACCTGGACTTCAATGCGACGTCTCCCCTCGGGGAGCCGGCCCGCGAGGCGATCGCCTCCGCTCTCGGGGAGCTGGGCAACCCGTCGTCCATCCACGCGGAGGGGCGCCAGGCGCGCGACCGCCTCGAGGAGGCCCGCAATCGCGTCGCCGGCTTGTTCGGGCGACCCCGCGAACAGGTCGTTTTCACGAGTGGCGGCACCGAAGCGAACACGCTCGGTGTCCGCACCCTGGGGGCGGCGGCCATCGCGCGCGGCTTGCCGCGGGTCGTCGTGACGTCGCCGATCGAGCATCCTTCCTTGGTCGCCGCCGTCGAGGCGTTGGGCTGGGAGCGCCGGCTGCTCGACGTCACGCCCGGCGGAGCGATCGCCGTGGGCTCGCTGGCCGGGGCAGGGCTCCTCGCCGTGGCAGCCGTCAATCACGAGCTCGGGACCGTGCTCGATCCGCGGCTGATCGCGAATGCCCGCGCCGCGGGTGTTTTGATCCACGTCGACGCGGTGCAGGCAGCCGGGAAGCAAGCGCTCGCGATCGACGCCGACGCCCTCGCGATCTCGGCGCACAAGCTTGGCGGTCCGCAAGGCGTGGGCGCGGTCGCGCTCGCCATCGATGCCGACACCGCGAGCGGCGGCCATCAGGAGCGCGGGCGGCGCGGCGGCACGGAGAACACGCTCGGCATCGTCGGGTTCGGTGCCGCGGCGGAGGCGATCGACCTGTCGGCGTGGCCGGCGGTGGTCGCGCTCGGCGAGCGACTCGAAGCGGGATTGCGTGCGATCGCCGGGGTGCGCATCCACGGCGCCGGTGTTACCCGGATTGGTGGGACGATCAATGCGGGCTTCTCGGGCGCGCGCGGCGAGGCGATCGTGATCGCGCTCGATCTCGCCGGGGTCGCGGTGTCGACGGGCGCGGCGTGCACGTCGGGCACGCTGCAACCCTCGCCGGTGCTGCGCGCACTCGGCCAGTCAGCCGACGAGGCACGCGAAGCGGTGCGGTTCAGCCTCGGTCGCTCGACGACCGCCGCCGAGATCGATCGCGTGCTCGCGCTGCTACCCGACATCGTCGAGCGCGCGCGCCGCCATCGAGCCTAGCAACGGATCGACGTCCGCGGGCGCGCGAATCAGGTCTTGTTCGTGATGCCTTGCTGCTGCGGCTGCTCGCCGGCCGGCGTCTGACCGGCGGGCTCCTCGACGGGACGCGAGACCTCGACGGTCTTGTTGCCGAGGCCGCCTTCGATCACCTTGCCGGCAAGCCGGCGGTGCTCGTCCTCGTGCTCGATCGGGAGCGCATCGGCATCGCTGGTGTAATCGACGACAACCTCGCGGCGACCGGTGACCGGATCGACGCGAAGACGGAGGGTGAGCTCAGAGGGCATTGGTGCCTTTCTCGATCGGCAGCGGAACCGGCGTGGATGTCTTGGCGGGAACGAGGTGACTGAACGCGCTGCGATCGAGAACCTTTTTCTCGAGCAACAGATCGCGAAGCGAGATCAGGAGGGCTTTGTGGGTGGCGAGGAGCTCGGCAGCCCGCTTGCGCTCGGCGTCGAGGATCATGCAGATCGCCTGGTCGACGCGGGCACGCGCGTGCTCCGAGACCGGCGTGTTC
>JACCYD010000627.1 GCA_013696695.1 Deltaproteobacteria bacterium
GCCGACGTTCAAGCTCGGCGATGCCGCGACGACGAGCAAGGTGCAGATCAAGCACCTGATCTGCGCGTGCACGGGCATGCCGCGCCAGGACCTCGAGTGGTTGATGGAGTTCAAGAACCGCACGCCCGCGATCGTGGTCACGTCGCTCGGCGACATGCAGCCCACCACCAAGTTCGGCGAGCTGTTCCAGTACTCGAACGTGATGGCGGCCGCGGCGGGCTTCCTCGGTGGCCACGTCGCGTTTCCGAAGCTCGAGCTCGGCAAGGCGTACGACGACGCGATGCGCACGCTGGTGTTCGCACCGCTCGGCATGAAGGCGACGACGTTCGATTACAAGCTCGCGCAGACCGGCAACTTCGCCCTGCCGCACTCGATCGATCTCGCCGGCAAGACGGTGCCCGCCGTGCACGCGCTCAACTACTCGGCGATCCCCGTACGGCCCGCCGGTGCGGCGTGGAGCACGGTCAACGATCTCCTCAAGTACGTTCAGATGGAGCTCGCCGAGGGCAAGCTGCCCGACGGCAAGCAATACATCTCGCGCGACGTGCTGCTCGCGCGTCGCGAGCGCCAGGTCGCGATCGGCAAGGACGGTGCGTACGGCATGGGCCTGTTCGTCGAGAAGGCGCACGAGGTCAACGTGATCTCGCACGGCGGCGACATGTTCGGCTTCCACGGCCTCTCGCTGTGGCTGCCCGACCACGGCATCGGCGCGGTGGTGCTCACCAACGGTGATCTCGGCCACGCGCTCCGCTCGCAATTCCAGCGCCGGTTGCTCGAGGTGCTGTTCGACGGCAAGGCCGAGGCGGTGGACGATGTGACGCTGACGCGCAAGAACTTCGAGGAGGGCCTCGCCGTCGCCAACAAGCAGCTGACGATCCCGCCCGACCCTGCGGAGGTCGGTAAGCTCGCGGCCCGCTATCACAACGCCGCGCTCGGCGAGTTTGTCGTCGTCAAGAAGGGCACCACGCTGACGTTCGACTTCGGCGAGTGGTCCTCCGAGATTGCGACGAAGAAGAACCCCGACGGCACCACCGGGTTCGTCACGACCTCGGCGAGCTTCACCGGGGTCGAGCTCGTCCCGAAGGCCGGCGATGCGAAGACGCTCGTCCTGCGCGACGCGCAGCACGCGTACGAGTTCACCGCGAAGTGATCACGCGCCCTTAGCCACCGGGGACAGGATCCACCCCTTCAACCGCTCGAAAACGTTCGGCGTCTGGACCGAAACGTAAAATCACTTTTTGGTGATCGGCTTCGCAGGCGGCACGACGTCGGTGTCCTTCTGCGGTGCCTTCGGTGGCGTCGGCGGCGGCGCTTTTTCCCAGCGCAGCAGCGGCGCGGGTTGCGCCTTGCCGGTGCGCTTGGTGATCACGAGGTGGCCTTCGCCGGCGCCGTTCGGATAGCCGAACTTGAACGACAGCGGCTTGCCCGGGTTCTGCTGGTACAGCGCCTGCCACGTCGAGCGCACCGCGCCGTTACCGGCCGCCATGTTGGAGCTCTTCCAATCGCCCCAGGTCTCGTACTCGAACCCGGCGGGCATGCCGTACGACGGTGGGATGCCGGTGGTATCGCTGACCATCCAGTCGACGTTCGCGATCAGGTAGTCGCGGAACGCCGAGAAGTCGCCGTAGGACAACAGATAACTCGCGGCCTTCGTCATGCCCGCGACCTTGCCCTTCTTCTGCAGATGCTTGAGCGGCGCGGCCCACTGCTTGAGGTGGGTGTTGTCGAGGTTTGCGGCGATGTGGCGATAGATCTGATCGCGCTTGCCGCCCGGCTTCTTGAACTTGATCTCGACGTTGCCGAACGCGCGATTGCGCGCGCCGATGTCGCGGATCTTCTCGGCGACCTCGACGTCCTTCGTGGTCAGGTAGACGATCTCGCCGCCGTTATCGAGCTTGAAGTAGCGCACGCCGACCAGGTCGTAGCCGTGCATGTGGAGCGCCGACAGGCTGAACACCAGCTGGGTCGGCAGCTGGCCGGCGCGCATCGCGCCGATCATGTTCATCGTCTTCGAGAAGCTCGAGCGATAGAGATATTCGAGCTCGGTGGCCACCACGGCGAGCGCCTTCTTGAGATCGGCATCGTTCATCCGGGCGAGCGATCGCGGATCGCCCGCGGGCTCGAGCGCGAGCGTCGTGATCTCGTCGGCGTCGGGGTAGACGGTGAGCGCGGTCGCTAGATCGCCGCCGGCGAACGGATAGACCACCGACTTGGGCAGGCCCGCCGGCACGTGGGTCTTGAAGAATGGTGCCGCCGCGCCGAGCCACGACTTCTTCCACTCGTCTTGCTCGGCCGTCACCTTCTTGCAGTGAGCGGCGATGAGGTCCGCCTTGGTCTTGGACTCGCCCTTGGCGCATGCGCCGACGACGCTGAGCTGCCTCGCCTCTTCGAGCAGCTCCGCAGGGGGCGGGGTCTCGGCCCCGGCACGCGAGGTTCCGAGGACGAGGGTGAGGACGAGCAGCGAGCGCATCGACGGAATCTGCCACGGGCCGCCGTCGAACACACGCTGTGGGGCAGGACACGCAAACCACGGCAACGTGATCTTCACGCTTTACGCGGCCCCGTTCGCTGCCTACGCTCCGCCGGCATGCGATGGCTTCCGCTTTTGCTGATCACTGCGTGCACGCGAACGCGGGAGCCGTCCCCCGATTCGGGGGTCGAGCCGCTGCCGCCGCCGCGCACCGATCTGGTTCCTGCGATCGGCAGTGACGCCACGCTCGAGATCGCGACCTGGAACATCGAGAACTTTCCAGCGATCGCCAGCACGCCGTCGAGGGTCGCCGACATCATCGCGAGCCTCGCGCTCGACATCGTGGTCACCGAGGAGATCGCGAATGAAGCCGCGTGGTCGGAGCTGACGACGCGGCTCGCCGGCACGCACGATGCGGTGCTGTCGACGCATCAGTACGGCGAGAACGACTATCAGAAGCTCGGCGTGATCTACCGCCGCGATCTGGTCACGGCCGGCGAGGTCGAGCTGCTGTTCACCACCAATACCTACGCGTTCCCGCGGCCGCCCCTGATGCTGCCGGTCACCGTCGACGGCAACACGATCGAGCTGGTCGGTGTGCACCTCAAGGCCGGCCTCGAGACCGATGATTCCGAGCGCCGGCAGCGCGCGATCGAGGCGCTCGACACCCGCTTCCGCACGCAGGTCGATGGTGGCGGGGAGGCCGACATCATCCTGCTCGGCGACTACAACGAGCGCGTGACCGACAGCTTCGGGCAGGCCGTGCTCGCGCCGCTGCTCACGGCTGACGATCGCTACACGGTTCGCACCGAGGCTGCTGCGCTCGGCGGTGATGTCACCTATCTCGGCTTTGGCGGCAGCTTCATCGATCACATCACCACGACTGCGTCGCTCGACGCGCTGTGGCCCACCGCCACCACGCAGGTCCTCGATCTCCGCGCTGCGATCCCCGGTTATCGCGATGCCGTCAGCGATCACCTCCCGGTCGTGCTGATCGCGCCGCGCTAGAAGTCTCGCGGGTCGAAGCCTTCCACGAGGCAGATGTCGCGGAGCGCGTGTGGCGCCCCGTGTTGCATGCGGAGGGGCTGGCAACCAAGCACGACCCACCCACGCATCGCCACCAGCCTACACCGAGGAGGATCTGACGCGACACCGTGAAGGGTTGTCCGGGTTTCATCAGCGTACGGTGCGTTAACCGCGCGAGATCAGCTGCGCCCGCCCCTGGCAGACCTCGTGCTTCTCTCCACGGGAACGATGTGGCTCACTGGTGTTGCCTTCGCGCTCCTGGCTTCGGCGTGTGTCGCCAGCACCACAGAGCCGCCCGACCCGATCGATCCGCTCACCCTGCCGACGCTCAGGGACTGCCGCGGTCGCGCGTTCGTGCCCGCAGCGACTGAAGCATGGCGTCACAGCATCGCGTCGCCGATCGTGACGGCTGTCGGAGCCGCGAATCACATGGGCCGCGATCTGGTGGTGAAGGATTCGACCGATGCGCAGCTGAACGCGAAGTTCACCTACGGCGTGATCAGCAAGGACCTCGAGGATGAAGACGTCCGCGTATTCCTCGACGATTGCACCGGCTGGGTCCCACTCGGCGACTTCACGACCGACGACGACGGGCAGATCCACGTGCCGCTCGCCACCGCTCTCCCGATCGGCATCTACGACGTGAGGTTCGAGGTGCTCGGCGACGGCAGCCTGACCAGCGCGACGTTGTGGGTGCTGCCGGCGGGCACCAAGATCGCGCTGACCGACATCGACGGCACGTTGACCGAGAGCGACAGCGAGCTGTTCGAGCAGATGATCGACGGCTCGCACGTGCCGCTCGCATATGCGGGTGCCGTCGCGCTGACGACGGCCCACGAGGCGAAGGGCTACATCGTGATGTACGTGACCGGCCGACCCGACTGGCTCGCCGGCATGACGCGGGCGTGGCTCGCAGATCTCGGCTTCGCTGCCGGTCCGTTGCGCGTCACCGATTCGAACACCGAGATCCTGCCCACCGAGGGCAGCGTCGGCGACTTCAAGAAGACCGTGCTGACGAAGCTGATGGCGGATTACGAGATCGCGTTCGCGTATGGCAACGCGAGCACCGATCTCTACGCGTATCTCGGCGCCGGCCTCGATCCGGCGAACGTGTGGATCATCGGCAGCCACGCCGGCGAGCAGGGAACGAACGGCGCGCAGACGTGGACCGCGCGCGTCGCCGAGGTGATGGCGTTGCCAGCCGTGACGCAGCCGTTCGTCAGACCTTGAGCTCGCGCAGTAGCGCCATCACGACATCGTCGGCGGGAATATGCGCGCCACCGTCGAGCAGCGTGCGGATGACGCCGACGTGACCCTTGATCGCCGCCCACACGAGCAGCGAGGGCTGGCGCTTGAGTCTGGGCGTTCGCGCGAGCCCCGCGTCGAGCAACCGCTGCCAGGTCGCCGGTGCGGCGAGCGCGAGTGGCGGCTCGAGGTGGACGACCCGGAACTTCCAGCCGTGCCTCTTGTCGTCGCGCACCAGCCCCGCGGTCTCGTCGACCATCACCGGCCAGATCCGATCGACGTGCAGGTAGCGCGCGTTCCTGGTCGACAGCTTCTCGTAGACCAGATCGTTGGGCTCGTACGCGCGGATCTCACCGGGCTTCGGGTTCTCGAAGGCGCCGGGATGCAGCTTGTTGCCGCCGAGCATCTCGTCGGGCTCGGTGAGCAGATACAGCGGTACGCGCGAGCTGACCCTCGGCTTCTTCAGCTTCGGGATCGTGATCGCCTTCGACCGCGAGCTCGGCGTCTTCGAGACCGTCGACTTGGACTTACGCTCGGCTTTCGCGAGCGCCGACGGCTTCGACTTGAGCTTTTCGCTCACGACTCGGGAACGCGTTAACCGCGCTGCGCTGCGCGGTCGGTATTGAGCGCGGCGAGCGCTCGCGTGTTGAGATTCTCGGCCGTCTCGTCTCCAGCCTCGACGATGCCCCACGCGGCCGTCAACGTGCCGTCGAACATCCTGGCGTCCTTGATGTGCGCGCTGCAGCGATCGGCCACGATCTTGGCGCCCGACGTCCCGGTGCCGGGCATCACGATCGCGAAGTCGGCGGCGGAGATCCGGAAGCTCGCATCGATCGCGCGCGTGTTCTTCTGGAGGATCCGAGAGATCTCGCGAAGCGCTTCGTCGCCGGCGGCTTGACCGTGACGATCGATCGCCGTTTCGATCCCGTCGAGATCGAGCACCGCGAGCGAGAACGAGTGGCCATAACGCTTGTTGCGCGTCAGCTCGGCCTCGATGCGATCGTCGTACGCGCGCCGATTCCCGAGGTTGGTCAGCGCATCGGTGGTGACGTCGTAGCGCGGGCGCGGATAGGTGTAGGCGCGGTGCAGCGCGATCGCGATGATCGAGCCGAGCAGGCGCATGGTCTCGATGTCTTCATCGGAGAACGCCTTGGGCTTGCTCGACACCACCTCGAGCACGCCAACCGCACTCTCGCCATAGAGCAGCGGCACGCACAGCAGCGAGGCCGCTCCGGTGCGAGCGCGCGTCTCGGCATCGACGCGATCGTCGGCCGTGGTGTCGTCGATCCGGATCGGGTTGCGATCCGCGACGCAGCGGCCCGGGATCGACAAGCTGCGCGAGATCCGCGTGCCGACCGCGATCGCGCTCGGCCGAGTGACTGCGCGATAGACGATCTCCTCGCCTTCCTGGATCGCGACGATCGCGGAGGTGGCCGAGGTCAAGCTCGCCGCGCGCTCGGCGATGATCGACATCACCTCGTCGGCGTTCATCCCGGCCGCAGCGATCGCGTTCTGCAGCTCGATGATCGACAGCATCCGCTCGGGGCTAGGCGTCGCTGTGGGCATCGCCCGCATCATACATAGAAGGCCGCGCAGGGTGGTATCCCCAGCGCGGCAACGGGCTCCAACCTGCCAGGACGTCAGGCGTTGCGCGGCGTGATCTGGCTCGAGACCGTCAGCTGACTCGCGCGGTTGCGGGTCTCGATCTGGATCTCGACGGCTTCCGCATCGATCTTGACGTACTTGGCGATCACCGCTGCGATCTCCTGGCGCATCTCCTGGAGACGTCCGCCTTCGAGACCACTGCGATCGTGGGCGAGGACGAGGTGGAGACGGCCCTTCGCCACCTCGCTGCTCCGCCGGCCTGTCATGAAACTTTTGATGCCATTCCACATCATGATGATTCTCCTCACGCCGGGCTTGCCGACAGGCCGAGCGCGCGACCCAGCCGGGTGAAGAAGCCGACGCCCGCGGTGCGCTGGTCGGTTTCCATGCCAGAGAGCCTGCGCGCGATGCGCAGCAGCTCCTTGGCAGCGAGCGATTTTCCCTCGAGCACGGCCGGGATGCCCTTGTTCGTGGTGGCCACGATGTCGTCGTCGAGCGGGATCGCGCCGAGCATGTCGAGCGCGAGGATCTCGATGACGTCCGCTTGCGACAGCATGTCGCCGCGCTTCACCAGGTGCGCCGAGATCCGATTGACGATCAAACGAGCAGGTACCTCGGCCGCGGCGAGGAGTCCGACGACACGATCGGCGTCGCGGATCGAGGATACCTCTGGCGTCGCGACCACGACTGCCTCGTCGGCACCCGCGATCGCGTTCTTGAAACCTTGTTCGATGCCGGCGGGGCAATCGATCAGCACGAAGTCGTGCTGGTGCTTGAGCTCGAAGATCAACGTGCGCATCTCTTCGGGCGTGACCGAGTCCTTGTCGTCGGTCTGCGACGCCGGAAGCATCCACAGATTGTCCATCCGGCGATCCTTGATCAACGCCTTGGCGACGGAGCACTTGCCGCGGATCGCATCGACCAGGTGATAGACGATGCGGTTCTCGAGCCCCATGACGACGTCGAGATTGCGGAGCCCGATGTCCGCATCGACGAGCACGACGGAGTGCCCGAGCTGGGCGAGCGCCGTACCGAGATTGGCGGTGACGGTGGTCTTGCCGACGCCCCCTTTGCCTGACGTGATGACGATTGCGCGACCCATGGGATGACTCCTTACTTTAGAGACTCGGCGAGGCCCGCGGGCAGCCTGCCTTGATACCGCTCGACGACGATGGAACCGTTGGTGACGTAGGCGATCTCGGGAATCGCCGGAGAATCTCCGTCGCTGGCGCGCGCGACCATGCGGCCGATGCGCAGCTGCTGCGGCTGGAGATGAAGCGAGAGGATGAACCCCGCGACCGCGCCGCCTTCTGGACCGATGCCGGCATGCGCGAGCCCGCGGAGGCGACCGAGCACGATGATGTTGCCGGTGGCGCGGATCTCGGCGCCGGGGTTGACGTCGCCGAACACGATGAGGTGGCCGCGGTGATCGAGGATCACGCCCGACCGCACCGGACCGACGACGATCCGCGTGGTGGATTCGATCTTGGTGCCGGGCTCGAGCTCCTCGATGATGTTCTGGGCGCGCAGCGCGAGCTCCAGCTGATCAGCGGTGGGAGGCGCCTCGACGACCGGCGGCTCGACGGTCACCGGCTCCGGCTGCTTGGCCACCGGCATGTCGAGTGGCAGCGACGGCTGGAGCGGTTCGGTGCCCACCAGCGGCGACACCCACGAGATGCCGGTGCGCGCGGAAGCGAACGCGGCCGGCAGATCCGCCGAGCCGAAGGCAGGCGCGAGCGCGAGCGCGGTAGCGAGCACCTGGGCGTTCGGCGGCGGCGGGACGAGCACCGTCGGGACGTCGTCGAACTCGGAGCGATACGCCCTCGACTCGGTGGTCGGGTCGGTCTCGAACTGTTCGGTGGCCGAGCGTGCCCGGCGAGGCGCCGTCGGGGCTGAACCGGCGGCGAGCGTCGGCGCGTCCACCGGGACGCCATCCTCGGTGCCCTTCGCGGTTCTCTTCTCGGGCTTCGCAGCGCCGATCTCGACGATGCGCAGCTCGTAGTTGGCCGCGATCACCTCGAGCCGGGCGAGGCTGCCGATCGGCAGCGGGCCGTCCTCCACCCGGATGCGAACATCGCTGCCCCGGAAGAAGGTCGGCGCTTCGGCCAACCGTGCGTTGATCGCATCGGAGATCGCATCGAGGCCTGCCGGCGCATCGATGACGATCTCGAGACCCCGCGCGCTGCCGCGCAAAAGCGCGGCATGC
>JACCYD010000334.1 GCA_013696695.1 Deltaproteobacteria bacterium
CACGAACACCGTCCGGTGATCGTCGAGCGTCACGCGATATGCGTCGTTGATGTCTCCGCCGGCGACGGGCACCGCCGCGACGATCTTCGCGCCGAGTGCGGAACTGAGCGACGCTTTCCAGCTCACCCGCGAAGCGTACTAAGCCGTCAGCCGCCCGCGCACGTGGGCGAGCAACCCTTCGCACGCGCGCTCGCACTGATCGAGCACCTTCTCGAAGCCATCCTCGCCGCCGGCGTACGGATCCGGCACCTCGGCTCCCGCGGGCGCCGTTGGATCGAAGCTGCGCAACATCCGCACCGCAGGGTGGTCGCGCTTGCCTGCCAGCAGCGTCAGGTGGCGGAGGTTGTCGCGATCCATCGCGATCACGAGATCGAACTGATCGAGATCGTGACGCGTGAACTGGCGCGCGCGATGTCCGAGCTCGAGGCCGCGGCGTTCGGCAGCCGCACGCGTGCGCGGATCCGGCAGCTCTCCGGCGTGCCACGCGCCGGTGCCGGCACTGTCGAGGGTCACGCGATCGGCAAGCCCCGAATCGGCCAGCAACTTCGCCATCACGCCTTCAGCCGTCGGCGACCGGCAGATGTTGCCCATGCAGACGAAGCAGATGCGCATGGCGCAGCTTAATCCGGCGGACCAGTGTCGAGCTCGCCGGTCCAGTACAGATAATCGGTCCACGCGTCGGGGATCGATCGCAGCGAGATCCGGATCGCGACCGCCGGCACCCAGTTCGGCTGCTTCGGCTCCTGGAGCAGCGACATGCCCGCTTCGCGCGGCGTGCGTCCGCCCTTCTTGCGGTTGCACAGGTAGCAACAGGTGACGATGTTCGTCCACTCGGTGCGGCCGCCCTGCGTGCGCGGCAACACGTGGTCGTACGTCAGCTCGCCGATCGACGCCCGCTTGCCGCAGTACTGGCAGCGGTAGTTGTCGCGGGCGTAGATGTTGACGCGCGAGAACTTCACGGGCCGCGCGTGGCGACGGAACGCGCGCAACAGCCGCACGACCGCGGGGATCTTGATGATCAAATTTACCGAGCGAACACCGTGTGTGTACTCCTCGAGAACTTCGACCTTCCCGAGGAACAACAGCGTGATCGCGCGTTGCCAGGAGATCACCTTGATCGGTTCGAACCCCTGGTTCAGCAGCAGCGTCTGCGTACTGTCCATCGAAAGACGAATGTAGCATCACGTCGCGAGAGGGCGAGATTTGGAGCTGTGACGTGCGATCTCGGCCACATAGGTTCGGAGCGTCTGAGATTGGAGATTGAAAACGATTTTCAAATGTCGCGCGCGATGGTACCCACTCGTCGTGCCGTCGCTCGCCGAGATCCCGTTGGGTCGCCCGGTGATCATTCGCGAGGTTGGTGGTGGCAACGCGTTCCGGCGGCGGCTCCTCGAGCTCGGCCTGGTACCCGGCACCGAGGTGAAGATCATCACCGTCGCACCGCTCGGTGATCCGCTGCGGATCGCGATCCGGCAGGGCGAGTGGTCGATGCGCCGTGCCGAGGCCGCGCAGATCACGGTCGAGGTGAAGCCGTGACGCGACCGCAGATCGTGCTGGCCGGCAATCCGAACGTCGGCAAGACCACGCTGTTCAACGCGCTGACCGGTCTGTCGGCGAAGGTCTCGAACTATCCCGGCATCACCGTCGAGCGCCGCCGCGGCACGATGCAGTTGCCCGGCGAGCGAGCGGCCGACCTCCACGATCTCCCGGGCACGTACAGCCTGATCGCGCGCAGCGCCGAAGAGCAGATCGCGCTGACGTCGATCGCGGGCATCGGCGATGCCGCGAAACCGGATGCCGTGATCGTCGTGCTCGACGCGACGCAGCTCGCGCGCTCCGCATATCTATTGTTGCAGTGTCAGGAGCTTGGCGCGCGCTGCGTCGTCGCGCTGACGATGATCGACGAGGCGAAGACGGCGACGCCGGATCCGAAAGCACTCGCCGCGCTGTTCGGGTGCGAGGTCGTCGCGGTGACGGCGCGGACCAAGATCGGCATTCTCGAGCTCGTCGGCGCGGTGGATCGCGCGATTCGTACAGACAGCAAACCGGTGTGGCGCTGGGAGGTCGCGCCCGCGCTGCGCAGCCGGCTCGACGAGCTGCGGGGTGCGCTGCCCGAGGCGTGGACGCGCGATGCGTCGCAACCGGCGCAGGACGCGCTCGCGTTGTGGGCGCTGACCTGTATCGAGCCGCGCACCGGCGGGCCCGACGACGACGAGCTCGACGTGCCCGGTCCGCTCCGCGTCGCCTCGGTAGACAAGGAAGGCATGGATCTGGACGCGCCGATCCTCGCGCGGTGGAAGTGGCTCGACAGCGAGATTCCGAAGCTGGTCAAGAAGACGGTCGATCGCAGTCTCACCACGAAGATCGATCGCATCTTGCTCCACCGCGTCGCAGGGTTCGGCGTGTTCGTCGCGGTGATGACCGTGCTGTTCATGTCGCTGTTCTGGTGGTCGCAGCCGCTGATCGATCAGGTCGACGGGCTGTTCGGCTGGATCGGCGAACGCGTCGGCGATTCGCTCGGCGAAGGCATCTTCACCGACTTCATCGTCGACGGCGTGATCGGCGGCGTCGGCTCGGTGATGGTGTTCCTGCCGCAGATCTTGTTGCTGTTCCTGTTCCTCGGCTTCCTCGAGGACTGCGGCTACCTCGCCCGCGTCGCGTACCTGATGGATCGCATCATGCGATCGATGAACCTGCACGGCCGTGCGTTCGTGCCGATGCTGTCCGGCTTCGCGTGTGCGGTGCCGGCGATCATGGCGACGCGCACGATGGAGCGCCGCCGCGATCGCATCCTGACGATGATGGTCGTGCCGCTGATGACGTGCTCGGCGCGGCTGCCCGTCTACACGCTCGTGATCGCGGCGCTGATCCCCGGCTCGGCGCTGACGCAGGCGCTGCTGATGGTCGGCATGTATCTGTTCAGCGTCGTCACCGCGCTCGCCGCCGCGTGGGTGATGTCGAAGACGGTCAAGCAGCTCAAGGCGAAGCGCCTGCCCTTCTTGATCGAATTGCCGCCGTACCGCTTTCCGCGCTGGGGCGACGTGCTCCGCATGATGTGGAGC
>JACCYD010000352.1 GCA_013696695.1 Deltaproteobacteria bacterium
CGCTTGGCCTGCGCGAGCGCCACGATCCCGATCACCGACCCGAGCACCGCGCCGCGGAACAGCGACACGAACACACCCTTCCAGCCGAGCAGCGCGCCGACGACGGCGAGCAGCATGCCGTCGCCGAGCCCGAGCCCTTCACGTTTGGTGATCCGGAAGTAGATCTCACCCACAAGCCACGGGAACCCGAACCCGAAGACGACGCCGATCAAGCCGTCGTACCAGGCGCGCTCCGGCAGCAGCAACCCGAAGCCGTAGAACACGACGATCGACGGGATCGTGACCTTGTTGAGGATCAGCTTGTGATCGATGTCGATGAACGTGATGACGACCATCACGAAGGAGAACGCCGCGAAGATCGCGAACCGGATCAGCCGCTCCTCGAACGGATCGTTCCACCACGGGCCGTGGACAACCGCGAACCACCACGCGACGCCGAACAGCGCGCCGGTGACTGCCTCGACGATCAGATAGCGGGCGGAGAACGCGGCCTTGCAGTTGCGGCACTTGCCCCGGAGCCACAGCCAGGCGAGCAGCGGGACGTTGTCGTACCACTTGATCGGCTCGTTGCAGGCGAAGCAATGGGAGCCCGGCTTGACCACCGAGCGCCCCTTCGGAAACTCCTCGCTCGGCGGCCAACGGTAGATGCAGACGTTCGCAAAGCTGCCCCACAACAGGCCTAGGACCACGACGAACGCGTAGGCGGCGGTCGAGCTGGCGTGCTGCTCCAGCGGCCCGAACATTCGCTGAACGGTAGCCTGATTGACCTGGCTCGTCGAGAAAGCTAAGAACTCGCATGCGTCTCGCCGTGGCGTGCAGCCTGATCTCGGCGCTCGCGTGCGGGCGCGACAAGGGCGTGTCCGACGATCAGCTCGAGGGCCTGGTGATCTCCGCCCCGCCCCCGGCGAAGCTCGATGTCGACCAGGCGGCGAAGGATCCGGCCGAGCTCGACCGCGCGATGGCGAGCGCGTACACGGCCGTCGTCACCGCCCTCGGCGCGCACGCGGTGACGATCGAGACGAGGTCCGTCGTCGAGGAAGGCGGTAAGCCCACCGACGAGCTGTCCGACAAGGCGACGCTCGAGCTCGGCGACGCCGGCACGTTCCAGGGCGTCTACACCAACTCCGCCGATTACGGGCGCGAGGCGCGGTTCGTCGGCGGCAAGCTCTACCTCCGACCGCGATACCAGCGCTGGCACGGGCGCGCGCCCGAAACGGCCGGCGAGCCGGTGCAGATCCGCGACAGTTACGCCGGGGCGATCGCCGCCACCTGGGAGCTGTTGGCGCCGGGTGCCGAGCTGACCGACAAGGGTCTGGTGCAAGTCGCCGGGCGCGCCGGGCGCAAGGTCGCGGTCAAGCTGGCGCCCACGGTGCGGGAGAATCCACGCGAGGCGCTGTCGCAGCGCCGGTGGCGCGAGTCGCGCACGATCACGGCGCTCGATGGCGACGTCACGCTCGACGCCGAGACCGGTGTGCCGCTGGCAGCGAACCTGACCGGCGCCGTCGCGTTTTCGCGCGATGGCAGGCGCTTCGTCATGAAGGTCGGGCTGACCGCGACGATCAGCAAGCTCGGCGCCACGCCGATCGCCGCGCCTCCCGAGGGCGAGGTCGTCGCCACGCCGGGCCGCCGAGGTGAGGTGGACGAGCGTGATTACCTGCTCCATGGCATCGCACCGCCGATTCGCAAGAATGCCGATGGCACCGCCGTGAAGCCGACGCCCGCAACACCGGGGAGTGGGGCAACGACGGGGAGTGGAGCAACGATGGGGAGTGGAGCAAAAAAATGACCTCCACCGCGCTCGTCACCCGCCGCGGCTACCTCGACGCTCAACGCCGCGCGATCATCGCGCGCTCGCTCGCCAGCGCGCTCGCGAGTGCGCTGCCGCTGCCATTCCTCGACGACTGGGCGGTCGGTCGCGTGCTCGGCGGCGGCTACCGCCGGATCGCCGCGAAGCACCAGATCGACATCGACGACGATGCGCTGTCGACGCTGATCTACGGCTCGTCGAAGCCGCCCTCGATCGCCGACGTCGCGATCGGCGGGATTCTGTTGAGGATCGCGAGCACGGCGAGCAAGCGCATGATGGTGATCCTCGCGACCGTGAATCGCGCGCGCGCGGCGGCTCGCACGTTCGTCACGATGACGCTGTTCGATCACTACTGCGCGAAGCTCCACACCGGGCTCGCGATCGACAAGCCCACCGCGCTCGCGCTGCGCGAAGAGATCGGGCGCGCGATCGACAACACCCCCGGCGCGTTGTCGTGGAAGCCGTTCCGCCGCGGAGCGCTCGCCGCGGCGCGGGCGTCGCTCAAGGCGCCGCTCGAGCTCGCCGACATCGCGAGCCGCGGTGCGCTGCGCCGGTTGCTCGCGAAGAAGAGCGAGGTGATCGAACCGCATGCGGAGGCTGACGATCTCGAGCGCTCGATCGAGACGGCGCTCGCGAACCGCACGAACTTCCTGTCCCGCGCGACGCTGGCCGTCGAGGTCCAGCTGACCGCCGAGAGCAACCCGTTCCTCGACTCCGTGATCGACAGCCTCGATCTCCGGTGGCGCGCGCGCCTCGCGGCAAAGCCCGATCGATGACGGGTCGCGAGCAATGATTCCTGAGCGCGCGGTCCTCGCGCAGGCGAAGCGGGTCGTGATCAAGATCGGCAGTCGCCTGGTCGCCGAGAGCCCGGCGAGCCGCCCCGCTGCGATCGCGGATCAAGTGG
>JACCYD010000378.1 GCA_013696695.1 Deltaproteobacteria bacterium
ATCGTCAACAGCGCGCTCGCGCATGGCGTTCACAGTCGGGTCTGGTTGATGCGAGGCCGAACACGGAGCGATTCGGGACCGACCTCGGTCTCGCAACGTCAGCGATAGTCGAACGGCAACTCGCGCACGCGATCAGAGCTCGTCGGCGGTAAACGTCAGCACCTCGTCGATCGATTTCGCGCCGATCCCGATCATCACGAGTCGATCGAAGCCGAGCGCGATGCCGGCGGACGGCGGCAGGCCTTCGGTGAGCGCCGCGATCAGCTTGTCATCGATCGCATAGGCCGGCTTGCCACGCTCGCGGCGGATCCGTCGATCGTCCTCGAACCGCGCGCGTTGCTCGACGGGATCGACAAGCTCGTCGAATGCGTTCGCGAGCTCGATGCCGTTGACATAAGCCTCGAAGCGTAGCGCGGTCCGCGGATCGTCGTCGCGGCGGCGCGCGAGAGCCGCGAGCGGAGCGGGCCAGTCGTGGAGGATCAGCGGCCGATCGAGCATTGCGATCCGTGGCTCGACGCGCGCGAGGAACGCGGCGAAGAACGCGTCGTCCCATGCGGCCTTCGCATCGACCTCGATGCCGGCGGCGCGAACTTTCGCGACCAGGTCACCAGCCGGCTCGTCGCCGAGCACCTCGACGCCGGCCCATGCCTTCATCGCGTCGCGCACGGTCATCCGCATCCATGGCGGCGCGACGTCGATCGCGAACTGCTCCCACGCGCGGCCCTCGCCTGGGATCGGGATCTTCGTCGTGCCGATCAGCGCGGTCACGACCTGCGCGACCAGCTGCTCGGTGTCCTGGATGATCGCGTCGAGCGAATCGAACGCGCGGTACCACTCGATCATCGTGAACTCGCCGGCGTGGTGCGGACCGCGCTCGTTGCCGCGGAAGCACTTGCAGACCTGATAGATCCGTTCGAAGCCGCCGGCGAGCAGGCGCTTCATCTGATATTCGGGCGACGTGATCAGGTAATGGCCACCGGCGGACACGGCATCGAGATGGATCTCGAGACCGGGGCTCGGTACGAGCAGCGGCGTCTCGACCTCGAGGAAGTCCTGCGACGCGAAGAACGTGCGGACCGCGGTGAGTGCCCGCGCGCGCTGCTGGAGCGCGGCCATCCGCGCACGCGGCAGGCGAGCGACCTCGGTGCGCGGCCCGGGATACGACGGCCCGTCGTAGGTCCGCACGATCGACGCCGCTCCGTTGACCACTACCAGATCGCCAGGCTTGGCATCGCCGAGCTGGTCGAGCGCGACGCGATGATCGCTGCGTTCGCCACGCACGATCGCGACGTTGCCGTCGATCGCGAGCACGCGACCGCGAATGGACATCAGGTGGTCTTGTTGACGCGCTCGACGTACTCGTGCGTGCGCGTGTCGATCTTGACCATGTCACCGACGCGGATGAACAGCGGCACGCCAACGGTGGCGCCGGTCTCGAGCGTGGCCGGCTTCTGCACGTTGCCGGTGGTGTCGCCCTTGACGCCGGGCTCCGAGGCCGTGACCTCGAGGAACACGAACGTGGGCAGCGAGACGTCGACCGGGCGCTCGTTGAAGAACAACACCGTGACCGGCAGGTTGTCCTTCATCAGATCGACGGCCTCGCCGATCAGCTCCGCAGACACCGTCACCTGCTCGTAGTTCGACTGGTCCATGAACACGAGATCGCCGGCCTCTTTGTAGAGGAACTGCATCTCGCGCTGGTCGACGTTCGCCGGCTCGAGCTTCTCGCCAGACCGGATGTTGCGCTCGATCACCGCACCGGTGAGGAGGTTCTTGAACCTCGTACGGGTGAACGCGGCACCCTTGCCGGGCTTCACGAACTGGAACTCGACGACGGTGTACGGGTTGCCGTCCATGAGTACCTTGAGGCCCTTGCGGATATCCGACGTGTCGTACATGGCCGGCACGTTTACCCCGTGATTATCGAGGCTGTCAAACAGCAAACCCGTCGAGCCAGCCCGAAATCCCGTGTATACCCACCGCGATGGATGCGTCGTCGCACTACCGGCAGCTGATCAAGCTCGGCCGGGAGGAGTTCCTCGCAGCGGCAGCTCCTGCGGTACTGGTGCGCTTCCGTGGCGAGGCCTCGGGCTCCGACGGTGCGCGTACCCTGACGCTCGATCACGACGACGAGGAGCCGATCGACGAGACGCTACCGATGGACGGAATCGGCGCGTTTTCAGTGAGCGACATCGACATGGCGATCCACCCGCTCCTGAAGAAGCCCGGTGCGTCATTCCCCGACCGGATCACGATCGGCCGCACCTCGAACAACGACATCGCGATCTCCGATCACTCGATCTCGCGGTTACATGCGTACGTGAAGGTGCAAGGCACCACCTGGGTGGTCGCCGATGCTGGCAGCAAGAATGGCAGTTGGGTGCGCGGCGAGCCTCTCGAAGCGCGGCGCGAGCGCCCGATCAGATCGCGCGAAGTGCTGCGCCTCGGCGACGTCGACCTGACGTTCTACCTCGCCCCCGATCTGTTCCATGTGCTTGGAGGTTATCTATGACCGTCGATCGCTGGGAGCGACGACAGCTGTGCGAGGAAGGCACGTGCATCGGCGTTATCGGGGCTGAAGGCACGTGCAAGACCTGCGGCCGGCCAGCGCCGGACTGGGGTGATCTCCGCAAGCCGGGCCGCGTCAGCTCGCAGTCGGACGTCGACGAGCCCGAGGTCGACGGCGCGAACGAGGCTGACGCCGAGAGCAATGCCGCGCCCACAGCACCCGCATCGCCCGCAAAGGTCGCGGCCTCGGCGAGCAAGGTCAGCGCGTGGAACGAGCGCAGGCTGTGCTCCGACGGCACCTGCATCGGACTGATCGCCGATGACGGCAAGTGCAAAGTCTGCCGCAAGGCACCCGACGGCACGGTCGATGAAAAAGCCGACGACGAGGATCTCGAGGACGAGGTCGCGGAAGGCGACGACGGCGAGGACTCCGACGACGGTGAAGAGGACGAGCACGACGAGGACGACGACGACGACTCGGAAGTCGCGCAAGACGAGGGTGACGAAGGCGACGCAGACGATGGCGATGTCAACTACCATGACGACGCGAAGGACGACGCGAAGGACGCCGCCGCGGAGGACGCCGCGGATGACCGAGCCGCGGCGATCAAGAACGCCAAGAATGATGATGACGATGATCGCGCGCTGTGTTCCGACGGCACCTGCATCGGTCTGATCGCCGACAACGGGAAGTGCAAGGTCTGCGGAAAGGCTGCCGCGTGACGCACGCACCGGTGCGCGCGACGATCGTGGGCGCCGGCGGGCTCGGCGGTCCGATCGCGTTGTCGCTTGGAGCCGCCGGCATCGAGCTCACGATCTTCGATCACGATCTGGTCGAGCTCTCGAACCTGCATCGTCAGATCCAGTTCACCGCCGTCGACCTCGGACATCCCAAGGCCACGCGACTCGCCGGGCTCGTGGTGTCGCGGGGAGGCAAGGCCCGGGGAGTTGTCGCGAAGTGGCGCACGCCCTCGGAGCTCGATGGCGAGCTCGCCGAGTACGTCGCGGAATCCGACCTGATCGTCGATGGCAGCGACGATCCCGAGACCAAGTTCGCGGTCGCCGGCTGGGCCGTCGCGAACGGTCGCCAGTACGTGATCGCTGCCGCGCTGCGCTACGGCGGCAACGTGATGGCAGGTGTCCCCGGCGTCGCCTGCTATCGGTGCCTGTTCGAAGAGCCCGCCGATGTCCCGAGCTGTGCCGAAGCCGGGGTGCTCGGCCCCGTGGTCGGTGCGATCGGCGGCGCCGCCGCCGCGATCGCACTCGGGATCGTGCGTGGTCAGCGCGGCCTCGCCGGTGCGCTGCTCGCGTTCGACGACCTGCGCTCCGTCGCCGAGCCGCGCATCCTCAAGTTCGCCCCCCGCCCCGGTTGTCCCGCGTGCATGCGTGCGCCGATCTCGCCGCTCGCCACGCCGTTACGCATCGCCGAAGGAGAACCATCCTGATGCCGAGTATCCGTGTCCCCAGCGCGTTGCGAACGTTCACCGGCGGTAATGCCGACGTCGAGACCACCGCCACCACCGTGCGCGATGCGATCGCCGACCTCGACCGCCGTCATCCCGGCATCGCCGCGCGTATCCTCGACGGCAGCGGCGCCGTGAAACCGTTCATTCGATTGTTCGTCGGCGCCGACGAGATCGGGTCGCTCGCCGGTCTCGACACGCAGCTCACCGACCGTGACGAGATGTCGATCGTTCCGGCGATTGCGGGGGGATCCGATCGTGCGTGACGAGCAGGTCCGCCGCTACGCGCGGCACATCTTGTTACCAGACGTCGGCGGCCTCGGCCAGACGGCGCTCCTGGTCGCGACCGGGCGCGTCGATGTCTCCGAGCGCGCCGGCCTGATCGCCGCGTGCTATCTCGCCGCCGGTGGGACCGGCACGATCGTCGCGGCGCACGCGGGCGAAGCCGAGCTGACGACCCTCGGCGCCTTCAACCCCGATGCGAAGATCGTGAAGGAGTCACCGCCCGACGTCCGGCCCATCCCGGTCGCGATCCCGGAGCCGCCACCGTGGTGGCTCGACACGGCCGGCGACGAGACGGCCCTCGCGTTCTGGCGCGGTGGCATCGCAGCGGTTCGCTGGATGGCGCCGATCGCCAATCGCTGAGGTGCGCATGATATCGATCGCGATTACTGCCGGGTTGCGCGCTCGGATCTACGCCCACGCGCGGCGCTGCTTTCCCGCCGAGTGCTGCGGCTACCTGCGCGGACCTGAGGCCGTCGACGAGATCGTCGAGTGCCGCAACGCGCACGCCGACGGAGATCACCCGACGACGCCGGATCGCGGCGAGGACTCCGCATTCGTGATCGCGGGCGCCGAGCTGATCGCGTTCGCGCGCAGCTTCGATACGCCGTCGCCGGCGCGCGTCGTCTACCACTCGCACACCAACGGCCGCGCGTACTTCTCCGCCGTCGATCGCGACGTCGCCACCGCGAACGGCGGCCCGACGTATCCCGTGCAGCACCTCGTCGTCGGATTGACGGCGACGACGATCATCGAGGCCGCGCAGTTCGCCTGGGACGGCGCCGCGCACGACTGGGTCGAGGTCGCGCGTTGGCCGATCGCGGAGTCGCGATGAAGCTCGGCATCGTGCTGGCCACACGCGTAGATCTCGTGCACGCCGTCGCGATCGCCCTCGCCGCGCGTCGCGCGCGGCACGAGGTCGCGATGTTCGCGATGGATGCAGGATGCCACGCGCTCGCGGAGCATCCCGCGCTCGCGCAGCAGTTGATCGACGACGATGTCGACATCACGGCGTGCTCGAACAGCGCGGTCGGCATCGAGCTCGCCGACGGCATCACGCGCGGCTCGCAGGACGATCACGCTGGGATCGTCGGCACGTCGGATCGACTGGTGGCGCTCACATGACCGAGGTCGGAGCCTGGGGCGGAGGAGAATCGCCATGACGATCCTCGTGATCGCCCGGTCGAACGATCCGCATCGCCAGTCCGAGGCGCTGCGCGCCGCGCTCGGGCTCACGCTGCGTGGTGCGGCCGTCGAGGTCGTCACCGGCCCGCTCCTCACGCCACTCGCCGAGCGCGCCTCCGCGACGCTGCGCTCGTTCGGCTACGCCGTGCACGACACCGATCTCGCCGAGGCGATCGCCCGTGCCGATCGCGTCGAGGTGTGGACGTGAAGCGAACGCTCCACCTGGTTCGGCCGGGGGCAACGCCCCTCGCATCCGAGGGCGACTGGGTCGTCGATCTCGAGCGGCTGGTCCTCGAAGATCGTGGTACGCCTCCGCTGCCCCCCGGGCCCATCACGCATGACCTACTCGTCGCCCTTGTCGTTTCCGCAGACCTCGTCGTTACCTGGTGACGAGGTGCTCGATCTCTGCGGCGAGGTCTGCCCGTTCACGTTCGTGCGCACCAAGCTCGCGATGGAAGCGATGCCGGTCGGCGGCCGGCTCTACATCGTCACCGACCACGAGCCCGCGGTCCGCAATATCCCGCGCAGCGCGAAGGAATGGGGCCAGCAGATCGTCGGCACCGAGCCCCTACCCCACGCCCGCTGGGCGATCGTCTTGATCAAGGTGCGCTAGGCTGCGGTGATGTCGAAGCTCGATGCTCTTCGCGACACGCTGGCCGGCTATGGCCAGGTCGTCGTCGCGTTCTCGGGTGGCGTCGACTCGGCGTTCTTGCTCAAAGTTTCCATCGACGCGCTCGGCGACCGCTGCCACGCGGTCACCGCCGTGTCGCAGACGATGGCGCGCTCCGAGATCGCTGATGCCAAGGCGCTCGCAGCGGAGCTCGGCATCGGCGCGCGCCACCGCGTCGTCGAGTCGCACGAGCTCGAGGTGCCCGGCTTCGCCGACAATCCGACGCATCGCTGCGCGTTGTGCAAGACCGAGCTGATGGAGATCGCGCAGCCGATCGCTGATGCCCTCGGCGGTGCACCGATCGCGCTCGGCACCAACACCGACGATCTTGGCGACGTCCGGCCCGGCATCGCCGCCGCGCGCGATCGCGGTGCGCGGATGCCGATGGTCGACGTCGGACTCTCGAAGGCCGAGATCCGCGAGCTGTCGAAGTCGCTCGGCCTCCGTACGTGGGACAAGCCGCAGCTCGCGTGCTTGTCGTCGCGGTTCCCGTACGGCACGCAGATCACGCCGGATCGGCTGCGCCGCGTCGATGCCTTCGAGGATGCGCTGCGCGAGCTCGGGTTCCGTCAGCTCCGCGTGCGTTTTCACGACACCATCGCGCGGCTCGAGATCGAGCAAGCGGAGCTCGCTCGCGTGATCGAAGTGAAGGATCAGATCGTCGCCGCAGGCAAGCGCCTCGGCTTCGCGTACGTCGCGCTGGATCTTGCCGGTTTCCGCTCGGGCTCGCTCAACGAGACGCTGCCCGACAAGACGCTGATCCAGCTCCGCGGTCGCCCGTCGTGATCGGTCGGGCGCTGGTCCTCCTCGCGCTCACAGGCACAGCCGCCGATTCGGAAGACCTCCCGAAAAAAGACCGCGAGCGCGCGGCGAAGTCCACGCAGCATCGCGCGCCGACGGCCCCGGGCACGCGGGCCACGCGCGTCATCAACCTCTTCAACGGCTGGACCCACGAGTGGCTCGCGATCGAGCCCGGTAAGAAAGTTCCGCAGGCGACGCTCGATCGCTTCCTGCGCGATCACTACACCAACTCGCCGAACCCGATGGAGCCGCGGCTCGCGGAGATCCTGGTCTCCGCCGCCACGCACTTCAAGAGCGACCGCGTGATCGTGGTGTCCGCGTTCCGCCACCCCAAGTACAACCTGTTGCTGCGAAAGAAGGGCCATCAGGTCGCGCGCGACAGCCATCACTCGAAGGGAGACGCCGTCGACTTCAACATCCCCCGGGTCACGACCGAGGCGCTCCACGCGTGGGCGAAGGATCAGAAGATCGGTGGTGTGGGTCTGTATCTGCAGAGTGGGTTCGTCCACATGGATACGGGACCTGTCAGGTACTGGTCGGGCGAATAGCGAGATCTAGTAATCTCGACGCCATGTCGTTGTGGGCATGGATCGGTATCGGGCTCGGTGGCTTCGTGCTGCTCGTCGCGATCTACGACGTCACGCAGAAGAAGCGCGCGATCATCCGCAACTTCCCCGTCGTCGGTCACTTCCGGTACTGGCTCGAGACCATCGGGCCCGAGCTCCGGCAGTACATCGTCGCGAGCAATGATGAGGAGCGGCCATTCTCGCGCGATCAGCGCCGCTGGATCTACGCGTCGTCGAAGAAGGAGAACAACTACTTCGGATTTGGCTCCGACAATGACATCGAGCGTGCGGGCTACATCATCATTCGCCACAGCGCGTTTCCGATCCACACGCCGCACGCCGGCGAGCCCGGCTACGACGACAGGTGGAAGGTGCCGGCGTATCG
>JACCYD010000633.1 GCA_013696695.1 Deltaproteobacteria bacterium
GCGGCGATCCGAACACCGTGCCCGCGCTCGTGTGGGCGTGGAACACGCTGATGATCGCGTCGCAGCGCGACGGCTGGCTGGTGTGGCAGACGATGGTGCTCTAGCCGCGACACCACCAGGCGTGGCAGACGACGCGTTTTAGCGCGGCGCGCAGACGTTCGCCGTCGCCGGCGTGGAGGTGCTGGTGCCGATGAAGCGTGGCTCCGTGCGGTTCTCGGTATCGGGCAGCGAAGCGCACGCCATGTTCTGAGTCGCGGCCTTCGAGACGCACATGCCCGCGGGATTCGCGGCGCGCTCGTCGGCGATGCAGAACGTCGGCGCGCGACCGGCGAGATCGGGACACGAGCCTTCACACACGATCGTGCAGAACCCCGCGGGGTGACACGCGCCGGCCTTGCCCGACGCGGTGAACGCGCAGTCGGCGTCGGTGGTGCACTTGTCGCCGATGAACTTCTGCGCGACCGGCGCCGAACCGTGGAGCTTCGGCCACGCGGCGGTGTCGTCGAGTCGCACGAACGTGTAGCCCTCGGCTTTGAGGGCGGTGAGGATGCCGTCGAGCGCATCAGCGGTCGACTGGTGGATGTCGTGGAACAGCACGATGCCGCCGTTGAACGAGCGGACCTGTGACAGCACGTACGCCTTCATGTCGTTGCGCATGTTGTCGGGGACGAACTTGAACGTCGACTTCTTGCAGACGCCGCCGCCCGCCGCGAAGCACCAGTCGGCGCTGTCGACGTGCCAGCCGGTGACGATGTAGCTGCGGTCCTGCGCCTGCTGCTTCGATCCGCAGGTCGAGCTGCCGAACGGGAACCGGAAGTAGCGAGGCGTCTCGCCGGCGACGCGGATCAACGCGTCGGTACGATCGATCTCGGTCGCGACCGTGGCAGCGGATTGCTGCGCGAGGTTGATGTGGCGCTGCGAGTGATTCGCGAGGAGGTAAGCGGGATGGGCGGCGATGCGTGCGGCGAGATCGGTGGCGGCCTTGCTCGAGTAGCGCGAGCCGTTGGTGAAGAACGTGGCGGGCGCGCCGTGCTTCTCGAGCACCGAGATCACCTTCGGCGTGGTCTCTGGATTCGGGCCATCGTCGAACGTCAGGGCGATGCGCTTGTTGAAGCCGGTGCGATCGGGAACGCGAACACCGGAGCAGTCGGTGCCGTCGATCTTGCCGTCGGTATGGGCATCCTCGTAGGCCTGCTCGAACAGCTCGGTCTCGTCCTCGTGCTCGTCTCCCTCGTCGCCCGTACAGGCTGGCTGCAACCAGGAGGTTGCAGCGGCGGTGACCAGGAGCAGCGCGTTTCGCATGTCGCGCGAAGGAGCAAACCGCACGCCATCGGGCTCCGACGGAAGGTCTGCCGACCAACCGCGCGGAACCGGCGGATCGTCGAGGGTTACCGCCGCACCTCGGCAAGGTTGCAATGGCGACTCCGGCTGCGAGAAAGCTCGATTAGCCAGGCTCGGGACGCGAGCCCACAATCTCAGGGTGCGTCGAGCAGGAGCTTCGCGCGCACCGCGCCGAGCGCCACCGCCGCATCGTGGTCCTCGATGACCTCGACCTTGGCGTCGATCCCGGTGAAGGCGATGTACGCCACCCCACTTTCGACGCCGCCCGTCGACGGGTCGGGATCGATCCCGAGCAGCTCGGCCATCCGATACGAGGCCTCGCCGATGATCGCCTGCGGCCCGACATCCCCGAGCACGCCGTACTCGACCTTGCCGTCGTAGATCACCGCGACGACCGAGCGCATGCCGAGCCCGGCATCGATGTAATCGAACCGCGCGCTGCGGCCGGGGATGACCACGAACGGCAGCGTCGCGGCATCGAGCGGATCGCCGTTCGAGTCGGTCGCGGCGGTCTGATCCATGTAGCTCGCATCCGTCGACAGGTTGCACTGCACGGACATCTTGCCGTCGCAGTCGATATCCATGTCGGCGGTCCACGCGACCGCATCGGGGAACCCGCAGATCGGAATGTTCGCCGCGCCACTGCCGTCGGATGCGTAGTCACCGCCGACGGGATCGCACGTCGCGATCCGAGCGAGCAGCTCCGCGGCCGTGGGAGGGCC
>JACCYD010000394.1 GCA_013696695.1 Deltaproteobacteria bacterium
CCGCACCAGCGTGCGGACCAAGGTCTCGGTGACCCTGATCGAGGATTGGGGCAAGCCGAGCGAGCGGGTGACCGAGCGCGTCGTCACGCTCGAGTACGGCAAGGATCGCCACGCGATCGCGACCGTGAAGCGCTGACTCGAACCGCTGGAGGTAACGCCCGCGTTACGAAACCAAGATGAACCTCGTTCTCGGCGAGGCGGTCGATTGTTCATTCGCGCCGCCGTGAATTTGGCAATAACGGCGATCGTCGTGCATCGAACCGCCATGCGTCTCGCGATCATCTTCCTGCTGGGTTGTTCGAATCAGAGCGCGCCACCCGTGTCGACGACGGGGAGCGACGCGACCGGGTCGCCGCCGGCGATCCCCAAGCCAGCTGCGGCGGCACCGCTGGCCGAGAAGACGCTCGTCGAGCGCAAGGATGCAACGCCGTACACGATCGTGACTGCGAACCTCACAGCGTTCGGCAAGCTGGACGCCGGCCATGGGATCTCGCTCGCAGATGATCAGCCCGCGACCGGCATCGTTGCGGGCGCACGGCAGCCGGATGGCAGCGTGACGAGCTGGTCGTTGTTCGGCGTCGATGGGCGCACGCTCGCCACGTTTGGCGCCTACTACACGGGGTCACCCAGGCTGGACAAGGCCGTCGTCGGACTCGCGGACGAACGCATCGCTCTCCTCGATGCGAAGACCGGGGCGATCACGTCACCGGAGATCTCGCTGCCGGGCGGGGCCGCCGTCGAGCAGATGCGCATCGCGCTCGACGACGCGCAAGGTCGCGTCTGGGTGTTCGCAAAAAGCAAGGACGGCAAGGCGTACGCCGGTACGTGGGACGATCTGGCGCAAGCGAGGGTCACGCTCGCGACGCCGCTCGCCGGATATCCCGAGCGGATCTCGACCGAGCAGGGCGTGCTCGCATGGAGCGGCGATCGACCGCACGGTTGTGGTCTGATCGCGCTCGCTCCGGGCGCACCTCCACTGTGCGCGCCCGACGAGCCGCTGGATTTCATGATCAGTGGTGACGAGCTCGTCGCCGGCCGTTACTGGATCGGCGGTGGCATGGGAAACGTGATCGTGACCGACGCGAAGACCAAGACGGAGGTACCGCTCGTCGCCGACTGCACCGGCACTTCAGTAAAGCTCACCTTGCAACCAGCAACCTCGCGCGTGCTCGCGGCGTGCGGGACGAACAGTGGTGCCGTGCAGCTCGTGTTGTGGTCACCCACTGGAACCTGGGCAACGACCACGTCGCGCTTCAAGCTCACTTCGGGTTGGACGTTGTCGGGTAAGTCCCTCGACTTCCCGGTGACTCCGATCGAGAGCTTCTTCGGAAAACAACCGCCGTACACGGACTGGATCGATGTCGCCACCGCGACGATCTACAAGACGCCGCCGTTCGCGCCGGTGATGTACAGCGACTACGGAGGCATGCCGGTGCGGTTTCTGGCGCAGGATCCCGCGAAGCGTAAAGAGCTGTGGGTCGTCGATCTCGGCGCCGGAACCTACGAACGCATCGCGACAGATCTCGAGTGCAAGCACGAGCTCCAGATCGGCTACGAGACCGCCGATCGCGTCGCGCTCGTCTGCGCGCTTCAGACCGGCGTCGGATTTGCCGCACGCGGTGGCTGGACGGACCTCATCGACTTCACCGCACGCAAGCGGACCCGGATCAAGGACGTCGCATTGACCGACGTGCACGCGAGCGGTCGCGCCGCTGGCCTGACGCTGACGAGCCCGATGCGGGTTGTCGCCGTGCCGTAGTCGGGTACGAGGTTGCAGGCTCTGGAGTCGCGGCCCCCAGGGCAACTCGGCGAACACCGCGGAATCGTGTGGTCGGTTGTGGCCAGCGACTTGCTGGACGTCACGTCATGCGCGCGCTCGTCCTCGGTCTGATCCTCGCTTCCGGTTGCACCGAGACGGTCCTCGACGAAAACACGACCTACCGCCGGCTGCAGGATCAGTTCGACTCGAAGGAGCAGTGCCTCGCCGAGGGTGACTTCACGCCGTGCTTCCAGACGCTGCTGCTGTGCTCCGATGGCCGCGCGCGGATGGACCTCGAGAGCTCGCCGCAGCGAGGCACCTACCAGCTGCACGGCAACATCGCGGTGGCCGCGTTCATCCAGCGCACGATCGACTTCGATCTCGACACCGCGCGTGCCGAAGATCTGCCCGGCCGGCATCCGTGGGAGCGCGTCGAGCCGATCTTCGCGAGCTGCGACGACTGATTCGTTCTGCCATCATCCTGGTGATAGCCTGAACGCGTGCGAGCCCTGCTGCTTCTGGTGTGCGCGGGCTGCCGGCAGCTATTCGGGTTCGAGAGTGTCGCGGTCGAACCGCTCGACGTCGCCGCCGACACCACCGAGATCGACGGACCGGGCGGCACGCCGTGCTACGGCACCGCGCCGATCCGGATCTGCTTCGCGGAGCCGCCGACCGGCGCGATGCTCCTCACAGGCACGTTCGACTCCGGGGACTGCGCCACGGTCGTCACGTTGAGCGACCTGAGCGAGGTCTGCGTGCTCGCCGCCGGCACGATCACCGCAACGTCGCACGTAACGTTCGTCGGCCCGCGTCGCG
>JACCYD010000398.1 GCA_013696695.1 Deltaproteobacteria bacterium
CGACGTTCGGCAGCGTGCGGAACCGCTTGTCGGCATCCTTGAAGATGTCGACCGCGCGCGCGAACTGACCGTAGTAGTACGCGACGAACGCGTTGCCGAGCACGAGGTACGCGGACATCCACGGATCTTCGTCCTCGCGCAGGCGCGCGACCGCCGCGGCCATGCCGAGCAGCTCCAGGGCGCGCGTGCGGCCCGCATCGGATTCCTGCGCGCGATAGATCGCCTCGAACACGAGAGCGCGCAGCAAGCGCCGATGGTCCCCGGCCTGCGCCGCGAGCCGCAGGGCGCGCGCTTGCGAGGCAGCTCCGCGAACGTTGTCGACGAGCAGCAGCCCGAGTGAGGGCGAGTGATAGACATCGACCATCCGCAGCAGGCTGGGATGAGGCTGGGGCGCGACGTCCGCGATCGGCACCATCGCGATCCGGCCCGAGTCGATCTCCTCGCGATCGAGCGCCATCGCCGCGAGCGCCTCCTGCGGACTTTCGTGAACGCGTTCGCCGAGCGTCGCGAGCACGCCTCGCAGCTCGGTCAGGCCGCGATCGACATGACCCGACACCAGCAGCTGATCGGCAGCGTGACGCCGACAATCGAGGCGCTCCTCGTCATCACCGAGCGTAGCGGCTGCGAGATACGCATCCGCGGCTTCGGCACCGCGTCCACCGGAGGCGAGTGCCTCGGCGAGCGCGATCTGCAACGTGCGCGCGTGCGCGGCATCGCGTGGACCGGCAGCGATCGCAGAGCGCAGGAATTCGGCAGCGCGATCGAAGGCGAGCGCGGCGAGCGAGCGATTCGCGGCCTTCTCGGCGAGGTCGCGGCCGCGCGCGGTATCGCCGGCAGCGAACAGGTGGCGCACCACCAGCTCGGGTGCGGTCTCTGCCATGCCGGCGCGCAACATCGCGTGCGCGAGGTGCGATGACACCACCGCGAACTGCGACGGGTCGAGGCGAGTAACCACCGCTTCGCGCACGCGATCGTGATAGGGCTCGACGAGGCTGGTCCCCGTCGACGTGTTCGACGTCTTGACGAAGCGCGCGACACGCAGCGCACCCGCCAGCGGCGCGACGCGCGCGTTCGACAAGCCCGACGCATCGGCCGCGACGCGCAGCTCGATCGGGCTGCCGGCGACGGCGATGATGTGCAACAGGTGGCGAGTGTCGTGATCGAGGGCCATCGTCCGCTGCCACAGCGCCTCGTCGAGCTGCGTGGTCGACGCGAGATTGGAATTGGCGTGCTGCGACGCGTGATGCGCGAGCTCCGCGAGAAACAGCGGATGGCCGGCGGCCTCGCGCGCGATCTCGGCGCGCCGCGCATCCGATGCGGCCTCGCGCGGCAAGATGCGATCGACGAGCAGCGCGGCATCGTCGGCCGACAGCGGCTGGATCTTGATCCAGCGCGGCTCGACGCCGGCGGTTCGTGCCAGATTCATCGGCGCATCCGGATCGGCGCCGGTACGGATCGACGCGACGAACGTCAGCGGCGGGGCCGCGTTCGGATGCAGCACCTCGCGGAGGAGCAACAAGCTGTCCGGATCGGCCCACTGCAGATCGTCGACGAACAGCACCAGCGGCTGCATCGCAGCAACCCGCGCGAGCAGCTCGACGACGGCGGCGAATGCCCGCGTGCGGAGCTCGAGTGCGCTGACGTTCGGATCGTGCGTCACCGCGTTCGCGAACACCGGCACGCGCCGCAGCACCGGGAACAACCGCGCGGCCATCATGGTCGATTGCGGGAACATGTCCATCACGCGGTACTGATCCATGGTGACGAGGTGGCGCGACAACGCGTCGACGATGCCGTCGAACGCTTTGTACGCCACGGTCTCCTCGGCGTAGCAGCGCCCCTTGAGGATCAGCGTGCCGGTGCCGGAGAGCTCGTCGAGGAAGCGCTTGACGAGCGCGCTCTTGCCGAGGCCCGACGGGCCCTCGACGAACACGCTCACGGCACCTGCGCCGCCGCGGTCCTTGGGGCGCGATTCCGCGAGCGCGTTGTGGAGCACGCCGAGCTCGGCGCGGCGGCCGACGAACAGCTCGACGTTGCCCGGGCCGTGACCGTGCGTTTGACCGAGCATCGGCGCCGACATCCGGCTGCCGAGCAAGCGCAGGACTTCCTCGCCCGTGGGGCGCGATGCTGGATCCGGCGACAGCAAGCGATGACTGAGATCCGCGAGATCGAGCGGGACGCCGAATGCGAGCGAGCTCGGCGACGGCGGCGACGTGCGCTTGGCCTCGATCAGCTCTTGCACCGTCGCGCCACTGAACGGCAGCCGGCTGGTCAGGATCTGGTAGAGCATCACGCCGACGGCGTACCAATCGGCGGAGGCACCGACGGTGGCTCCCGGTATGCCTTGCTCCGGAGCCATGAACGTCGGCGTGCCGGCGATCATCCGCGTCTCTCTCAGCTCCGCGAGGAGCGCGTCGTCGGCGACCAGGCCGAAGTCCATGATGACGACGCGACCATCCTTGGCGACCAGGATGTTGCCGGGCTTGATGTCGCGATGGACCTTACCGGTGGCGTGCAGTGCGTCGAGCCCGGCGGCGAGCTGCGCGAGAGAGGCGCGCAGGCGCGGCTCGTCGAACGGCATCAGCGAGGCATCGGTGATGGCCTGATCCGGGAGCTTGATCGGCATCGATTGCGAGGCCGACGGCGCCTTGCCCGCGAACTCGAGCATCGTGCCACTGTGACCGCGACCCGCGCCGAGCTCGACGAGCGAGCCGGGTGGGGCACTGCCCGCCGGCATCGTCGGGTCGAACTTCATCTTCGCGGCCTCGTCGCGCGGGCTGATCCACGACATGAAGTCGGTGCCCTCGACGAGCTCCATCGTGAAGAACCAGTGGCCATCCGACTGGAACAGCTCGTACAGCGAGCACAGATTCGGGTGGCTCAGGTCCGCGAGGCTGCGGAACTCGTTCTTGAAGTGATAGAGCAGATTCGCATCCATCGTGCGCAGCGTCTTGAGCGCCACGACCATGTCGCGTTCCTTGTCGCGGGCCTCGTACACGACACCCATGCCGCCCTCTCCGAGCGTACGGATGATCTCGAAGCGCGTGCTCGACACCCGGCACCAGCGTAACGCAGGTGCCTCGAAATCAGGGGCCGGCCTGGCCCTTATCCAGCTCGGGGGCGCACGTCGAGACGCCGGCACCGGTGATCCGATACGGAATGCTCTCCATGACGATCTTCGACTCGCCGCTCTTGCGATCGACGGCGCGCACCTGAGGTCCGGAATCCGTCGTCACGAAGACGAAGAAGATGCCGCCCCACTGGGCGAACGCCCACGCCGTCACCGATCCGAGCTGGCCCACGTTCCACTTCTGTCCGACCGCGCCGCCCGTCTTCTTGTTGATCTCCTGGATGAACGACTGCTCGTTGCCCGATACCGGGAAAAACCCGAACAGCTTGCCCTCGCTGGTCCCCGTCAGCTCGGGGTTGCGATCGATCGATGCTTCGATGGTGCCGATCGACTTCGCCTGCGGCGGCGACTTGTCGGTCTCGATCGCAGACAGGCCGCGATCGTAGTTCTCCGCCGAGATATAGAGCTTCTCGGTCTTGCCGCCGGCATCGTCGGTGACAAAGCCCATGCCGAAGGTTCGCGAGCCGCTCGAGCCCGCCGCGAAGCCCGACGGCGTGCACTTCGCGTCGTGGATGTTGACCTTGTAGAGGTCGCCGCTCTGATAGACGACCCACGCCGTGCCTTCGCGATCGACCGACATCGAGAATGGCGACGCATAGGTGCCGCAGTTGAGCTTGCCGATCAGCCGGAACGGATCGCCCGACTTGCGTGGGTCGTAACTCAGGAAGTTGTTCGCGTCGTCGACCAGGTAGATCAGCTTGACCGCATCGTCGTCGCAGCTCGCGACGCAGCGCCCGCCCTTGCAGCCATCCTTGCACGTACGCAGGCGACGACCGAGCCGGCCGTTGGCCTCGCACGACACGACCGAGTTGCCGACGCAGACCTTCGGCTCCTTGGGATCGCAGGGATCCTCGTCCTCGTTGGTCGCGACCGGTTTGTCGTCCTTCGATCGGTCACTCGAGCCACACGCCGCGGCGAGGAAGATCAGGGCAGCTGCCAGTCGCACGACCTAAGTCATGACGCGGCTGGCGCTCGGTGTCGAGATTCTCGTGCCGGGAGTTTCGGCTACCGTTTCGGGGCGGTGCGGGCGACCGCCCACTTCGCGATCAAGTCGAGCGTGGCCAGCTCGAACGTCTCCTCGAGCTCGCCGTATTCCTCGGCCGTGCCGGACTGCGCCTTCTGGTAGAGGTGATTGAGGCCGGGTCGCTTCTCGGTGGTGAGAGCCTTGTTGTTCGCCTTGCGGAGCGCGGCCGTGATCCTGGCGATGTTCTGGTCCGGCGGCACCTGGGTGTCCTTGTCGCCGATCACGAGCAGCACCGGGATCGTGAGCTTCGCCCACGCCTTCGCGGGGTCGGTCTTGAAGAAGCTGATCGTCCATGGGTTGGAGACCTCGGGCATCTTGCTGGCGATCGCCTGGTCGAGGTCCGCGTCGCTGGGCTTCGGTGCGCCCATCGCCATCGCGGCAGCCACGAACGACGCTCGGAGCGCCGCCTTGATCTCGGCTTCCTTGCCCCCGACGATCGCCTTGCCGACGGCACGCTGACCGTCGACGATCGCCTTGATCAGCTTGTCGGGAAGCTTGCGGATCCCGAGCTCGAGCTCGAGCTGCATCGGCACCAGCTCGACACCCGAGACGCCCGGTGCAGCGAGGCCGATGATGAACGCGACCTTGCCGGTCTTGACCGCGACGAACGGCGCGATGACACCGCCGATGCTGTGCCCGAGGAGGCCGACCCGTTTCGGATCGATCTCGGGTTGCTTGATCAGCCACTGAAACGCGGCGGTTGCATCGGCGATATCGGTGTCGATCGAGCCGAGCGGACCGGTGGTCTTGCCGATGCCGCGATCGTCGGTGCGCAGCGTGGCGATGCCATCGCGTGCGAGGCGATCCGCGATCACCGCGAACGGCTTGTGGCCGAAGATCGTCTCGTCGCGATCCTGCTGCCCCGAGCCGCTGATCATCACGATCGCGGGGAACGGACCCTTGCCCTCGGGAAGCGTCAGCGTTCCCGCGAGCGACGCTGCATCCGCGGCCGTTGCCGCCGCTTTGACTTCGATGTTCACGTCCTTCGTCGTGTACGGGAACGGCGGCTTGGGCGTCTGCGGGCGCGAGATGATCGATAGCGCCGGCTGGCCGGGGGCGAGCTTCATCATCTTCGCGTGAAACGCCTGGCCACCGAGCAGCACCTTGCCCGTCGCCTCGTCGGCGCTGCGCGTGAACACGTAGGTTTCTTGTAGCTGCGGATTCTCTGGCTTCGGGATCGTGAAGCGGATCGACTCGGCCGTGTACATCACCGCGGCGAGCTCTCGACCGACGAGCTTCGTGCCGGGCACGTCGATCGTCGCAGACCACGTGCCATCGCGCTCGGTGAAGTGGACGACGATGTCGACCAGCGAGTGCGGCAACACCAGCGTGCCGGCCCAGTCGTCTCGCTTGGGCTCGGGCGTCTTCGCGGGCGCTGCATCCACAGGCTTGTCATCGGGCAGGACCGAGACGAGCTGGGGCGAAGCCGGCTTCGGTCCACACGCCATCACGACACACGCGCACAGCAGGTAACGCATGCCGCGACCATACTCGTGGATCGTCAGTTCGTCGTCGCCGCCACGTTGCGATCGCGATCCCGGAGTGCCTTGGCGTAGCCACGGAACTTCGGCTCCGGCATCGAGCGCGAGCGTACGCGCACCAGCGAGCCCGGGTTGTCCTGATCGCCATACACCGCGATCCAACCGGGCGGCACGTCAGGCGACGACCACTGATAGAGCAGGCGAGCGTCGCGGGGCGCGAGGTTCACGCAACCGTGGCTGCGCGGGCCACCGAAACCGTCGTGCCAGTACGACGTGTGAAGCGCGTAGCTGTTGTCGTAGTACATCGTCCACGGCACGTCGGCGACCGCGTACTGCTCGTCGCCGCGATCGTTGTTCATCGAAGCGGTCAGCAGCTTGCTCGACACGCGCGTGATCACCGTCGGCGTCGCGTGGCCCCACTTGCCCGTCGACACCATCGTCGCGTAGACCGGCTGGTCGCCTTCGTACGCGACCAGCACCTGCTCGTCGCGATCGACATCGAACCACTTCTCCGTCGGTCCGGTCCCAACCGGCGGCGTGGTCCGCGAGGCAACGCGAAGATCTTTGCGCGCGACCCACACGTCGTCGGCGACTCGCACGAACACGCCATCGGCCGACTCCTCGAGCACGTGGACGATGGTGCGCGGTGCGAGCTCGCCCGCGATCTTGCCGCGTGGCGCCTCGTACGTGCGGACCGACTTGCGCGAATCCGAGCGACCGCGAACCCATGCCGGCATGCTCGTTGTCTTGTCGAGCGCGATGCCGCGAAACTTCGAGGGTGAGAACTGCACGATCGCGGCGGCCGGGATCAGCGCGCCACCCGACGTGCGCCAGTAGCGCGCGCCATCGATGGTCACCACGGCTGCCGCTCGCACCGAGGTCGAGACGTCTGCGCCGCGAACGCGTCCATAGACTCCGGGCACTGGCTCGCCGTCATCGATCGCGTCCAGCGTGACCGACGCCCCGGTCGTCGGCTGCTCGCTCGAGACTTCGATCGCGCTCTCGCAGGCCCACCCGCGCGGCACGATCTGGATCCAGCGATCGTCCTTGCAGCCATCGGCGATCGCGGTCGTTCTCTGCGCGGCGCGCGCATCCTTGCGGATGATGCCGACCTTGGCAGCGTTGGCGCGCGGCTCCTTGCGCAGCACGGTGTTGGTCAGGAACCGTACGGTGGTCGTCGTCGGCGTCGCCGGCGTGGCAGTCGCGGGCTTCTCGAGCGGCGCGATGACCGGCGGCTGCGTCGCGTGGATCACGACGCGCGTCTCGGTCGGCGTCGCGACATGCGTCGTGCCGCTACCACCACAACCCATCACTGCGAGGACCATCAGGCGATTCGTTACGCTCATTGGCTCGCCCTCAAAGGCAAGCCGTGCGCCACGCACAAGTCAGCGAATTCGCTCGCGCGCCCTACGCAAGGGATTGCGCGATCACGCAGCGGTCAGCGATCGAACTTCTTCTTGATGCCGTAGGTCTGGATCTTGTGAACGAGCGTCCGCAGCGGAAGGTTCAACGCCTTCGCGGTCTCGGTCTGGTTGCCCTTGTGCTTGTGGAGGGCCTTCAGGATCAGCTCGGCCTCGTACTTCTTGAGGTGATCCTTGTAGTCGGTGGGGATC
>JACCYD010000401.1 GCA_013696695.1 Deltaproteobacteria bacterium
TCATAGGTGAGATCTTAGCGCTGGTCTCCGACGAGGATTGGGCGGGAGATCCCGGGGATCGACAAGCGACAACGACAGCCTCCAAGCTGCGGTTACCACGCCAACAACTCGGAGACTGCGTTGTCTACCTCGCACCTTACCAGGATGCGCACGGCCCTCGCACGTGCGCTTTCCATCGATGATGTTAACCAGCTCGGTCGCGAGACCGGCCAGAGCGAGCGGCTGCGGACGATCACGCCGCATCGCTTGTTCCTTTCGACGATCGCAGCACTTGCCGGTGGACGAGTCGAATCGCTCGCTGACCTCCAGCGCGAGTTCAACCACCAGAACAACATCACCGTCGCCTACAAGGCGTTCTACAACAGGCTTGCGCGGCCCGGCTTCGCTGCGTTCATGCGCCAGATGTTCTCCCGACTCGTCGAGAAACTCTGCATCCAGACGCTCGCACCCGATGGACACTCTGCCGTATCGAGGTTCAAAGACTTTGTCATCCAGGACGGGTCGTCGTTCGCACTCAAGAAGAAGCTGCGAGATGTTTTCCCAGGTCGGTTCACCACAGTCGAGCCGTCGGCCGTGGAAGTGCATGCAACCTACAGCGGATTCTCCGACGAGGTCAGTTCCGTCGAGATCGCGCCCGACAGCGAGGCCGAGCGTCAGTTCCTGCCCGAGCCAACGACGTTGAAGGATCGACTGCTGCTCGCCGATCGTGGATATCCGAGCACGAAGTACTTCGACGCAGTTCGCGAGAACGGCGGCAGCTTCATCGTACGGCTCAGTCGAAGCCACGATCCCTGGGTTTGCGCCGCGTGGCTCGACGGCAAGCGCGCCACGCTGAACAAGGCGGTACGCCTGTCGCGCTTCATCGCGCAGAACGCTAACCGTCGAATGGATCTCGACGTCGAGTACGATCGCACCGAGTACGCCTTTCGCGTTGTCGTCTTACCCGGTCACGAAACGACGATGACGCGGTTGTGCACCAACTTGCCCCGGACACCCTTCTCGCTCGACCTCGTCTCGCGCTTGTACCGCTTCCGCTGGCAGATCGAGCTCGTGTTCAAAGAATGGAAGTCGTACGCGAACCTCCACAAATTCGACACGGCCAACGAGAACATCGCGGCTGGGCTGATCTGGGCGAGTCTGTGCGCTGCCGTCCTCAAGCGCTTCTTGGCTCACGCAGCGCAGCTCGTCGGTGGCAAGCCAATGTCCACTCGCCGTGTCGCCATGTGCGCCGGACACATCATCGACGAGCTCGTCGCGGCGCTACTCGCGTGCGTCAGCATTGCGACGGTCTTTCACGAAGGGATGACGTTCCTGCTCGCGAATGCGCGGCGTTCGAACCCGGCGCGCGACCGCGACACGGGACGGCTCCGGACCGGCCTAATCGTCGTCGGAGCGCGTTCTTAAGTGATCACCTATGAGCTGTCGCTAACGCGAGCGGAGCTTGCGACCTGGCTACCGCGAGCGAAGCTTGCCCTGCTACCGCGAGCGAAGCTTGCGAAATAAATCGCCGGCCTTCGCCACCACGCCATCGCCGTACAGCTGCTTGATCATCCCCTTCAGCCGCTTCGTCATGTCCTTGGGCTGACGGAACGACATCATGTTCATCGGGATCGACACCACTTGCTCGGCGGTCGACTTGATGCGCGTGAACTCGCGGATGCCTTCGTCGCCGTGAATGCGGCCGAAGCCCGAATCACCGACGCCGCCGAACGGCAGGCTCGGGATGCCGGCGAAGCCCATCACCGAATTGACCGAGGTCATGCCGGCGCGGATGCGTGCGCCGATCTCGCGCGCGACCTCGGACTTGCCGGCGAACACCGACGAGCCGAGACCGAACGTGGTGTCGTTCGCGAGCTTGACCGCCTCGTCGAGCGAGGCGACGCGCTGGATCGGGATCACGGGACCGAACGTCTCGTCGGACATCACCTTCATCTGGTGCGTCACGTTGGTGAGGACCGTCGGCTGGATATAGGAGCCACTGATCGCCTCGGCACCGCCGGTGTGGACCTTGGCGCCCTTCGCGACCGCATCCTCGAGGTGATTCTTGACGATCGCGACCTGCGCGGGTGACGTCATCGCGCCGAGGTGGCCATCGTCGCCGCCCGTCTTGAGCGCGCGCACGTTCTCGATCACCTTGTCGACGAACTTGTCGTGCACGGCGTCGGCGACGTAGACGCGCTCGACGGAGATGCAGGCCTGGCCGGCGTTGGTGAGCGCGCCGTAGACGCAGGCTTCGGCCGCCTTGTCGAGATCGGCATCCTCCGCGACGATCATCGGATCCTTACCGCCGAGCTCGAGCAGCACGGGCGTCAGGCGCTCCGCGGCCGCGATCATCACGCGCTTGCCGGTGGCCGCGCTGCCGGTGAACGCGACCTTGTCGACCGCGGCCTTCGCGAGCGCGGCACCCGTCGCACCAGCACCGGTGACGACCTGGAGGAGGTCCGCGAGCGCAAACGTCTTCGCCGCGATCTCGGCGACCTTGACCGCGAGCAGCGGCGTCAGCTCCGATGGCTTGAACACGACGGCATTGCCGGCGGCGAGCGCATACGCGATCGAGCCCATCGGCGTGAACAGCGGGTAGTTCCACGGGCCGATCACGCCGATCACGCCGAGCGGGAGATAGGTGACCGTGGCGCGGAAGTTCGCGAGGATGCCGGCCGACACCTTCTTCGGAGCCATCGCTTCCTCGGCGCGCGCCGCAGCGTGCTGCACGTGACCGAGTGCCATCATCACTTCGGTGTAGGCCTCGAGCATCGGCTTGCCATTCTCGCGATGCAGCAGATCGGCGAACTCGTCAGCGTGTGCGGCGAGCGCCTTGCGGAACGCCGTCAGCTCCTCGGCGCGCGCCTGAAACGATCGCGTGGACCAGCTCTGCGCTGCGACGCGCGCACGAGCGACTGCGGCATCGACATCCGCCGCGGTGTGGATCGGAACCGTGCCGATCACCTGGCCGGTCGAAGGATCGTAGCTGGAGAGTCGCTCGCCGTTGGTCGCGGTGGAGATCGTCGTTGCCATGCGCGCACCATGGCACCCGCCGACGAGCGCCTCAACCCCCAATCGAGGGGATGGCCTATCTGGGGCCCGTTCAGCTCCAGATCATGATCGCGGCGATGCCGCCACCGACGGCGAGCAGCACCACGATCGCGACGACCAGCCACCCGTTGCCCGCGTCGATCTTGTAGTCGGACTCGTTCAGATCGGACGACAACCGCGTCCCGCGTCCGGAGGGTTGCGGCTGCGCGCCGACATCGCGGATCTCGTCGGACCGCTTGGACGCCGGCGGGTTCGCGCGGTTTGCATACGCCGGGCGGATCACCGGAGGTGCACCCTGAAACGTCGGCGTCGGAATGATCGCGTCGAGCGATCCCGGCACAGTGGGCAGCGCGTCGTCGACTTGATCGAACCGTTCGGGAGGTGGCGTATTGCGGCTGCCGGTCTGCCGCCCGATCTCTCGCGCGCTCTTGCGCTGCTTGCTGGTCTGATCCGCCTGTTGCCAGGCCGACGCATCTTGCTCCTGCTGGGGCTCCTGCTGCCCCGCATCGTGGCGACCCTCGACGACGGACGTCTTCTCGTTATCCTCGCCGTCGGTGATCTCCGTCTTCTCGCCAGCGCCGGGTCGTGCGCCGTCGATCCACGGCTCCCTCTTGCTGCCGAACAGCTGAGTCATGAACCGACCCATCGCGGTGTTCGAGCCGGTCAGCTTCGCGCGCACCGTGAACGCATCGAGCGCTTCGATCAGCTCCTGCCCCGATTGAAAGCGCGCGTTCGGATCGCCCGCCAACGCGGTGAGCACGATCGCTTCGAGCTCGCGCGGATATCCCGGCACGGCGATCGACGGCAAGACCATGTCGCCCGACACGATCCGCTTCATGGTCTCGAAGTCGTCGTTACCCTTGAACGCGCGCCGCAGCGTCGTCAGCTCGTAGAGACAGATGCCGAGCGCGAAGATGTCGCTGCGCCGATCGATCTGCTTGCCCTTGCACTGCTCGGGCGACATGTACCCGTACTTGCCCTTGATGGTGCCGCCGACCGTCTTCGTCGCGCGCTCCTCGGCCTTCGCGATGCCGAAGTCGAGCACCTTCACGCTGCCGTCGCAGCCGACCATGATGTTGGCCGGCGAGACATCGCGATGAACGATGTTGAGCGGCTGGCCGTTCTTGCCGCGGCGTTCGTGAGCGTGGTGCAAGCCTGCCGCGGCACCCGAGATGATCATCACCGCGAGCTCGAGCGGGATCGTCCAGCCTCGGCGCAGCGTGGTCTCGAGGATCGCGCGCGCGTTCTCGCCGTGCACGTACTCCATCGCCATGAAGTAGGCGCCGTCGGCCTGATCGACCTCGTAGACCTGCGCGACGTTCTGGTGATTGAGCGTGGCCGCGAGCTTGGCCTCGTCGAGGAACATCGTGACGAACCGTTGATCGCTCGCGCGCTCCCTGAGGATCGTCTTCAGCACGACGTGGCGCTCGAACGACCCGAGCCCGCTTTGGCGCGCGAGGTAAATCTGCGCCATGCCACCGGTCGCGAGGTGAGTGATCACCTCGTAACGGCCAACCCGCATGGGTGTGCCCAGCTCCGGCGGCGCCACGATCCAAAGGATCGGCCGGGTGGCACGGCGTGTCAAGCACGCCAACCCAGCGGTCTCCGACGACAACAGGTGAGACGACTCGGTGATCCCCGCAGCGCTAGGCCGGGCGCTTGGTACGCAGCACGAGGACGGCCGCGGCAACGCCGAGCACGATCGCAGCGACGAATGCGAAGACCCCGCGACCCAGCTCGGAGGTCGGGAACTCGTCGCGCGGAAACCTCGCCGCGAACATGCCACCGGTGATGACGGCGGTGCCGATCGAGACCAGCACCGTCTTGGCGACCAGGCGAGGAATCCGCTTGGCAGCGAGCCCCGCTGCCAGCACGACGAGCATGAACGCCGAGAGCAAGCCGCCGGCCCACGCCCCCATACCGATCCGCATCCAGCGCTCGTCGACGCCGAGCCAGTTGAGCCCTGTCGGAACGCAGCCATCATCGAAGCATCGCTTCGCACCGAACGGACCGACCTCGGCGTCGCCGATCACCCACCAACGTCCGCCTTGCACCGACATCGCAAATGCGATCCCCGATGCGAGCGCGAGCAGGATGACCAACCAACGACTTCTCACAGCGCCGCGCATTCTCTATGTGCCCATAAGTGCGCGCAACGGTTTCCTAACATTCACTGAATCAGTGGCGGAAATGACGTTACCTACATTGACGATCGGGCACCGTCTCGCCGAACACTGATCGCTCTCAAAAGTCCGCCATGCCCCGTCACTCCCCTCACTCCCTTCTGGCCCCGCTCCTCGCCGTCGCTGTCGCGACGATGTCGTCGACCGGGCATGGGAATCCGACCGCAGGCGTCAACGTGACGGGCGAGCGCGGACAATCGGGTCTCGACCAGGTTCGCGATCATCTGCTCGCCCATCTCGAGCGCGACGTCGTGACGCCCGCCGCCTATCTCGGAGATCTGCTGGGTGCCGCCGGTGACAAGGTGATCCACACGCTCGATTCGCTCCGCGCGCACGCGAAGCTGCCGGCTCCCGATGTCAGTGCACTCAGCATCGAGCCGGTCGCCAACGCGAGCACCTCGGGGTTTGGCTGGCGCGAGGATCCGATCAACAAGCGCCGCAAATTTCACAGTGGTGCCGATATCCGCGGCAAGCACGGTACGCCCGTGATGGCGGCCGGTGCGGGCACGGTGATCTGCGCCGAATCGAAGACCGGATACGGCAACGTGGTCTTCGTGGATCACGGCAACGGCCTGGTCACCCGCTACGCGCACCTCCGCAAGATCGAGGTCAAGCAGGGCGCGATCGTCACCGCAGGTCAGCGCATCGGTCAGGTCGGCTCGTCGGGTCGCACCACTGGCCCGCACCTTCACTTCGAAGTTCGCATCGACGGCGCGCCGGTCGATCCGGTCACCGCGTTGCTGGTCGGTCGCCTCGAGCGCGAGTCGCCGGCCCTCGGCCGGATGGCGGCGCAGGTGCTATCGCCCGATGTTCAGCGCGCGAAGCAATCCGACTCTGCGGTGACGAAGACCAGCCGCCCCGAGCGCACCAACGCTCCGCTGCGCGTCAAGAAGCCGCTCTCGTAGAGCGAGGCGTGGCCGACCTGCCCTGCCCCGGCGTGGTGGTGGTGTGGCGCGGTGGGCCGAGCCATACGACGCACCGGGTCCCCGATCAGGGAATCGAGATCGAGGACTCGCGCTTCGAGATCGTGGCCAGTCGACTCGGCCGCACGCATCTCGAGATGACGCCCCGTACGCGCGTGTGGTGGCACGGTCGAGCGCTCGCCGGAAGGCAGGCGTTGTCGCGGACCGCGGTCCTCCGCACCGGCGACGACACCGTGATGGTGGTGGTCGACGACGTGCGGCCATTCGAAGGCGTCACGCCGGTGCGCGCCGGCAAGCTCGTGATTGCTGGATCCCTCGGACCGATCCTGCGGGTGCTCGACGAAGCGGCGAACGCCGAGGAGAACGTCTCGATCAAAGGTCCCGTGGTGGTCGCGCACGAGCTGGCGCGGCACTACGCCGGAAAGCTCGGCACCCACGCCTGGTTCCGGCCGGGTGGCGATCAGCACCTCGATCATTTCCTCTCCACGCGACGCAGCGTGCGAACGGTCGTGATCGAGCTGGTGCGGCCGCTGCTCGAGGCCGATGTCGCCGCGCTCGACACCCTGCTCGAGACCGATCTCCGCTTCGTCATCGTCCGCACCAACAACCACTTCCTCGAGTGGCTGCCGCCGGCGCTGTCGCGTGACACGCTCGAGATCCCGGCCCTGCGATTCGACGAGCTACCGACGACGATCGCCGATCTCGTCGCTGCCACAGTGCCGGGTGCCAACATCCGCGCCGACGCGATCGAGCTCCTGCTGAATCGCGCCGCGACGCTCGGCGAAGATCGCTGGACCGAACTGCTGATGCGCGCGCTGGGTCGCGCCACCTCGACCACTCTCGACGCAGCGGATTTCGCGCGCGTGTTCCCGTGAGCGCTCCCTCCTGATGTACGCGTGAGTCAGACGCGCTTGCCGTCGGCGGACCACTTGTAGAAGCCCTCGCCGGACTTCTTGCCGAGCTTGCCGTCGGCGACCTTGTCGCGCAGCACGGCGGGCGGCTGGAACGCGGCACCGAGCTCGCCGGCGAGGTACTCCGCGATGCCGAGTCGAACATCGAGCCCGACGAGATCGGTGAGCTCGAGTGGTCCCATCGGGTGGCCGTAGCCGAGCTTCATCGCGGTGTCGATGTCGGCCGGTGATCCGACGCCCTGCTCGACCATCCGCATCGCTTCGAGCCCGATCACGATGCCGAGCCGGCTCGACGCGAAGCCCGGACTATCGGCGACCACGATCGGCGTCTTGCCGAACCGCTCGGCCAGGCCGACCGCGAGCGCGACGTGTAAATCCGCGGAGCCCGCGTGACGAACGACCTCGACGAGCTTCATCACGTGCACCGGATTGAAGAAGTGCATGCCGACGACGCGCGACGGATCGCGCACAGCCGCGGAGATCTGCGCGATTGATAACGACGACGTGTTGGTGGCGAGTAGCGCGTGAGGCGGCGCCGCGCGATCCGCGGTGATGAAGATCTCGCGCTTGAGCTCGATCTTCTCGGGCACCGCTTCGATCACGCAGTCGGTGCCTTCGCATGCCGCACCGAGATCGTCGACCGCGCTGATCCGTGCGAGCGCCGCATCGCGATCGGCGGCCGTCACCTTGCCGAGCTCGACACCCTTGTCGAGGTTCTTCTTGATCTTGCCGAGGCCGGCGGTGGCGGCACCAGCGATCGCGTCGTACAGCCGGACTTCGAGGCCGGAGATCGCGCCGACGTGGGCGATGCCATGCCCCATCGTGCCGGCGCCGATGACGGTGAGAATGCGAGCTTGGGAAGCGTTCACCGGCGGACTCTATCCCAGGCCCGCTTGCGCGATCACGCAACCGTTTGCGTACCTCGGCCGGTGCACACTCCTGACATCACCATAGGTTAGTCACCGGCGCACACCCTGCATCTTGGGGACGCATGAGCTCACTCGAACAGCTGCTCCAACAAAAGATCGACGAGTTGGAGCCCCACGAGCCGCTCGACGAGGCGGACCTCGAAGAGGTCGATGCGACCCAGCTGTCGTCTATTGAAGGTGATAGACCCGCACGCAAACACACCATCGCGACAGCGCCGCTCGGTGATCGACGGCGCTGGTGCGGAATCGCTGGCGCTCGCCGCGGCATGCGCGTTGCTGATTCTCCGGTGAACGGAGTCACGCATGCGCCTCACGCTCGCCATCGCCACCATCCTCGCCACGGCCCCCACCGTGCGCGCTGACACACCCACGACCGTGACCGGTGAGGTCGCCGTCGGTGATGGCCGCGAGTACGCGGAGAAGTACGTGCGCGAGGTCGGCATGTCCACGGGCTTCGTGGTCGCGCGGAACCTTCACAGCATCACGGTGACGCCGTCGTTCGGCTGGTTCATCACCGACAAGCTACAAGTCTCGGCGCTGGTCAGCCTGACCAGCATCAAGGCAGGCTCCGATCAATCGACGATCGTCACCACGATGATCGAGCCGTCGTACCACCAGCGCCTCGATCAGCGGACGTTCGCATTCGCCGGCATGGGCTTCGGCTACTCGTACATCCACAGGCTCGGCAACGGGCTGACGTACACGATCCGCACGGGTCTGCAGTTCTTGATCGCGAAGACGCATCTGTTCATACCATCGGTGTCGTACGACTTCCGGACCAACGAGCCCGAGATGCCGACCCTGACGGAGATCGCGGCCGAGCGCGCGCTGCGCTTCAACCTCGGCTACGCCAAGCTCTGGTGAACCGCCCATCGCGACGCGCGATGCGATAGGTTCGCTTCCGGAATGTCCGCCATCGACGTCGATCGCTTGCAGCGCGACCTCGAAGCGATCGTAGGTCCGCGCCGGATGTCGCTACGCGCGATCGACCTCGAGACCTACTCGCGCGACATGTGGCCGCGCCTGCTGCTCGCGTATCGCGACGGCAAATCGCCGCCGTTCCGGCCGCACGCGGTGGTGTGGCCCGAGCACGTTCGCGAGGTCGTCGCGATCGTCAAGCTCGCACGCGAGCGCAAGGTGCCGATCGTTCCGTACGGCGGCGGCTCGGGTGTGTGCGGCGGTGCGGTTCCGATCCACGGCGGCATCACGATCGATACCAAGCGCATGCAGGCGCTGCGCGCGGTCCACGCCGCGGAGCTGATCTGCGATGTCGAGGCCGGCTTGTCGGGCGAGCGGTTCGAGCGCGAGCTCGATCGCCGCGGCTATACGTTCGGTCACTTCCCGTCGTCGATCTACTGCTCGACCGTGGGCGGCTGGCTCGCCACGCGCGCAGCCGGTCAGCTGTCGACGAAGTACGGCAAGGTCGAGGATCGCGTCGCCGGGCTGACCGTGGTCACCGGGCGCGGCGAGATCATCGAAACCGACGGCCCGAATCGCGCGCTGCGCGGTCCAAACTGGACGCAGCTGATC
>JACCYD010000407.1 GCA_013696695.1 Deltaproteobacteria bacterium
CGACCACGTAGCGTGCCATCGCATCGCGGACCGCGTCGAACGAGGTGCCGGCCTGCTGCAGCGCCACGTAGGCCTCCCACAGCGCCGCGGCCCAGATCTCCCCGGCGTTGTGGACCTCGTTGTTGACGCCGAACGGCAGGAACGGGTGGGTGTCGGGGAGCGGCGCGCCGGCGGCCATGTGGCGAAACGACAGCGCGTTGATCGCGGGATCGACGCTGTACGGCGCGCGGCGAATCCCGAAGTACTGCGCGTCGTCGGAGAAGCTGCGCGTCGAGTACACCGCGAACGGGTACGCACCGGTGAGGTCATCGCCCGCGCGCGCCATGATCATCAGCGACAAGAAATCGCCCCAGCCTTCGCTGAGCGCGGAGCACAGCCGGGTATTGCACTGCTGGAGCCGGTGATGCAGGTAGTGGCCGAACTCGTGCGCGATCAGCGTGGCGTCGATCGCGCCGTCGAGCTCGGGGCCGACGAGCCGATGCATCGCGGCGGTGACCGTGCCAGCCAGGAGCTCCTCCTCGAGCGTGACGCCCTCGGTCTGCAGGATCGACAGCTGCGCGATCGTGATCGGATCGGTGGTGTCGACGTCGTCGCCCATCGTCGGCGGGTTGTTCGCGTTGTTGTTCGCGAGGATCATGCCAACGCCGCCGGCATTCTGGATCTTGAGCGCCTTCGATTCGAACGTGCAGATGCCGCGGTCGACCAGCACGATCTTGCCGGTGACATCGTTGACGATCGGCTCGCACAGATCGTGCGGGTTATCGCCGGTGCCGTCGTTGGCGAGCACCACCTCGGCGGTGACGTCGAACGTGTCGATGCCGTAGGTGGCCACGCCGTGGGCCGGCGTGCGTCCGGAGGGCTGCAGACCGAGCGTGTGCTCGTCGAGACCGCTCCACAAGAACACCTGCATGCGCGGTGGCAACCCGTCCGACGGCGTCGACATGTTGGCGTTGTTGCGCGAACCGCCGAGCGCGTTGTCCTGCGCCTCGGCGAGCATCGCATCGCGATCTTCGCCGCCGCGTCCGAAGTTGGCGTCCTGCGCGTTGCCGGCAGCCTCGGTGAAACCGGCGTCGTACCAGAAGTCGTGCAGCCAGTTGATGACGTAGAACAACGACGTGATCGACGCCATCTGCTGCGGCTGCGAGGTCAGCGGCCCGACGGCGGTGTCGTACGTGCGATCGAACGTGAGCGCGGACGTCGCGGTCGCGCGAAAGTCGCCGAACGTCAGGCCGCTTGGCGCGTTGAGATCGGCGTATGCATCGACGTTGTTGCCGAACGTCTCGGTGCGATTCGACGGCAACCACGGATCGGGCACCGCATTGTTGGGCGGGTGATTGAGGCCATCGACCGTGATCAGCTGCGGCGCCACGAAGCCCGGGAACCCGCCATCGGGGATGCCGGTCGGGTGGGGCGACACATCCGCGATCGGACCGTCGAGCGGACGCAGGTCGCCGGTGGTGTCCGCGAACACGCGGTACTTGAAGGCGACGTCCGCGACCAAGCTCGTGCGCTCGAGCACGCGGCCATCACCGGCGACGACGACGCGGACCAGGTCGCTGTGCGTCGAGTCGGTGCGCCCGAGGTACGCCTCGACGATCCAGCCGGCGATCAGCTGCCCGCCGTGACGGACCCACATGCGCTTTGCGGCGGCGAGCGGCACGTCGATCGTTCCGGCGCGGCCCGTCCATCCGCGCGGCGATTCGCTCAGCGCACTCGCATCGACCCCGACGGCGACGCCGATCGCGCCGGCATCGTCGAGCTCGAACCGCGGTGCCGCGCGTGAGGCGGCATCGATCAGCGTGCCGTTCACGGCGATCAGCTCGCCGGTCGGCCGCACCAGCGCGCGCAGCTCGCCGCCGTCGATCGGCAGCCCTGCGATCCGCTGTTCGACGCGAACGATCGTGGACGATCCGATCGCCACCTCGCCGAGCGTCGACAGTGACGGCAACACCTCGACGCCCCATGCCGGCGCGAGTCGCTCGACGTGTGCGAGTGCAGCGACGGCGGGCGAGCCCTGGATCTGAAAGCGATACGACGGCGACACCTGGAGCAAGCGCGGGATGCCGCGGTCATCGATCGACATCGGAGACATCCCGAGGCCGATCGCCTGCGCGACGGGCGATCCGTGCGGTAACGATGGAAGCTCCGGATCGGGTGTGCTGCACCCGATCACGCCCATCAAGACGAGGACAGCGCGGCCCACCGGCTCGAACGGTAACAGACTTCCGGTCGTGGCGGTCCGCTCGCCGACGCGACAGGAGTAGGCTCGCCGAGTGAGCGAACAGATTACCCTCCAGGATGGCTCGGCGATCGCGACGATCGCTCCCCAGCGCGGCGCGATCGCGTGCACCTTTCAGGTCGGCAACATGCGGGTGTTGTTCATGGATGACGAGACGCTCCGCGACCCGACGAAGAACGTCCGCGGTGGCGTGCCGGTGCTGTTCCCGACGCCAGGAAAGCTCGTAGACGACAAGTGGAGCTACGCGGGCTTCACCGGCTCGATGAAGCAGCACGGCTTCGCGCGCAACCAGGCGTGGCGCGTGACCGAGCAGGGTGCCGGCAATGCGGTGTTGACGCTCGAGTCATCGGCGGAGACCCGCGCGATGTTCCCGTGGGACTTCGGGTTCGACATGTCGTTCACGGTGCGTGACCAGACGCTGCGACTCGAGCAGAAGATCACGAACAAGGGCACCACCGCGATGCCGTACGGCGTTGGCTTCCATCCGTACTTCCAGATCGCCGAGGCGGATAAGAGCAAGACCAAGATCACGACGAACGCGAAGCAGGCGTTCGATAACGTGACGAAGAAGACGATCGATCTGAACGGCATCGATCTCACGCAACAGGAAGTCGATCTGCACTTACTCGATCACGGATCGTCGGTGTGCTCGCTCGTTCATCCCGGCGGCACCGTCACGTTGCGCGGCTCCGAGGAGTACACGCACTGGGTGGTGTGGACGCTCGCGGGGCGTGACTTCGTCTGCCTCGAGCCGTGGACGTGCCCGGGCAACGCGATCAACACCGGCGATCGGCTGCTGACGCTCGCGCCGTCGGCGTCGCATACGCTGTCGCTCGAGATCACCGCTACCTGAGCTACCGATCGAGCGCTCAGCTCGCTCACAGGGTCTTGAGGTACTCGAGGAGCGCGTCCTGGTCGGTGGTCGAGAGGTCGGTTCCGTATTCGTGACCGGCGTTGCTGTTGCCGTCGCGCGAGGTCTCGAAGCGCATGAACCGGGTCGCGCCCTCGCTCGCCACCGTCGAGACGAAGCCGACGTTGGCCTTGTCGAACAGGTCGCTGCCGCGGAAGAACGTGGCCGGGCGCTGGGCGGCGGGCTTGAGCAGATCGCGAAGCGTCGGGACCGAGCCGTTGTGGAGGTACGGGGCACGCAGCCAGATCCCGTCGAGCAGACCGGTGAGGTAACCGTTGGTCTTCGCGAAGTTGTCGAACTGCCAGCCGGCGCCCTGCATCGAGTTGATCTCGTCGATCCCGGCCTGGGTGATCACCGCGACGCGGTTCGGATCGGTCTTGATCTCGGCGAGGTCGATCACCGACCACGTCTTCGCGCCGCCGTGGCAGCTCAGGCACTTCTGATCGAACAGGCCTTTGCCCTTCGCGGCGAGCGTCTGGTCGATCGCGTACGGTTACTTCGGCGCCGGCAGCTCCTCGAGGAAGCGCTGGATCGCGCCGATGCTCTGCAGCGGCACCATGCTCTTCGGCGTGCCCGCGCCGATCGACACCAGCACGTTGCGCTCGAGCGCGCTGCCGCTGGCACCGTCCCAGTGCAGCGAGTGACCGATGCGTGCCTTCTGGTTCCACACCGCCGGGTAGTCGATCGGTGCCGGCAACGTCGGCAGGTGCTCGTCGCCGAGCAGGATCGCGGCCGAGAGGCCGATCGCGTCGTCGCGGCCCGGGCCCCACGCGCCA
>JACCYD010000410.1 GCA_013696695.1 Deltaproteobacteria bacterium
TCGTAGAGCTGCGCGAGCTCCTGGTACGAGAAGCTGCGCTCGGGATCGAGCTTCTTGGCAGCGCACAGGTGCTTCTCGAGCTCCGCGGTGTTGCCCTCGGTCTCGGCGATTGCCGCGAGGCGAGCGCGCAGATCGGCGTTGTCGTAACCATCGGCGGCGAGCGCCGTGTACATCGACTTCGCCTTCGCGGCGTCGTTCTTGTGCACCGCGATCTCGGCGAGGATGAACCGCGCGATCGGCTGCTTCGGATCGATCACGAGCGCCGCGTTCGCGTTGGCTGCCGCCTTCTCGGCCTCGCCCCCGTAGTAATGGCCGAGCGCGACGTTCGCGCGCGCCTTGCCGTCCTTGGGCGCGGCATCGGCGGCGATCTCGAGCTTGGTGACATCGTCGAAGCCCTTGGTCGGCAGCTTGAACGTGCCGGCGTACGGCTTGAGCCGGATCTCGAGGTACTTGCGAAACTCGCCGTCGAGCTGCGCGACCGACTTGCCGGTGACCAGCTTGAGGACCTCCGGCGTCTCCTTTCCTGTGCCGAACAGCTTCAGCGCCTGGGGGACGATCTTGAAGCCGAAGGTCTGGATCAGCCACTCCATGGTCACCGCCGACTGGTAGTAGGCGACGACGACGGCGCTCTGATCGGGCTGCATGAACTCGGAGTTGAGCGCGCCGATCGACGGCAGCGAGCCGTTCAACATCGCGCCGTAGAGATCGTGGTCGTTCTCGCGCCGCCACGACGGATGCGCGATCAGCGTCTCGTATTCGGACAGGCCCTCCGTGAACCACCGCGGCACGCGCGAGTTCGAGAGCTGGATCGCGAACACGTGGCCGAGCTCGTGCCACATCACCATGCCCCAGTTGATGTCGCCGGTCGCCGGAGACATCGCCGTGATCACCTGACCGAAGCACACGCCGAGCGCGCCGAGATCCGGGAGGCCGACGGTGCGAATGCCGTAGTCGGTGCGATCCGCGTAGAGCTCGAGCGTCACCGGCGTCTTCGGCGTGAAGCCGTAGCGCTTCACCATGTCGGCGAACGCGCGCTCCATCGTCGGCTCGAGGTAGCGCGAGAACACCGCCTTCTCCTCGTTGTGGTAGCGGATGCGGAAGCTCTTGGTGTTGGTGACCGAGTACTCCTTCGGGATCGTGTTGCGAAACAGGTTGCGGGTGTTGAACGCGCGGACATTGTACTGGTCGCCCACCCACGACTTGTCGATCCACTCGATGCCCTCCTTCTCCATGCCGAGGCGGAGGTAGCCGAGGCCGGCGCCGGCCATCGCTTCGTGGAAATCGGGGCGCAGCTTGACCGCCTGCTTCTCGAGCTCGATCGCCTCGACGTAGCGATGCTCGCGGACCGCCGAGCGCGCGACGATGCGATACAGCTCCGCGTACTTCGGGTTGATCGCGAACGCCTTCGCCTTCTCGGACTCGTAGAGCTTCAGATCGTCGCGCAACCACGCGATCGTGGCCTTCATCGACAGCGCCTCGACATCTTCCTTGTTGATCGCGAGCACGCCATCGAGTGTCTTGACCGCCGGCTCCCACTGGTTGCCGTCGATCTCGATCGCCGCCTTCACCTTCATCCCGCGCGTGTTCTTCGGATTGACCGCGAACGCCTTGTCGAGGTGGTGCTTGACCGCCGCGAGGTCGTAGCGCGTCTCCATGATCACCTCGGCCATCGCCGCGTGACCGTCGGGATGGTTGGGGTTGACCTTGAACACGTCCTCGAGCGTCTGCTCTGCGAGCTGCGCGGCGTACTTCTGAAGGAACAGGTCGGCCCAGGTGACGCCGGCATCGCTGAGCTGCGGCTTGAGCTTGATCGCCTCGCGGAACGCGTCGTTCGCGAGCTTGTACTGGCCGGTGTGACGCGCCGCCTCCGCGAGGTGGACCATGTCGTCCGGGTTGTCGAAGTCGAGCTTGTTCTTGTCGCTCTCGGCGATCGTGAGGTCGAACAACGCCTTCGCGCCGAGCGTGTCGCCACCGAGCGCGCGCAGCTTGCCGAGCTCGGTGCGGACGCTGCGATCGTTCGGCAGATCCTTGAACAGCGCCTCGAGATCCTTGCGCGCTTCGGCGAGCCGGCCTGTCATCCGCCGAAGGTCGGCGAGCACGATGCGGGCGTCCGCACCTTGCGTGTCCTTGCCCACGGCGATCGGCGTCAGCGTGGCTTCGGCGGCCGCGTACTCGCCGGTCGCGATCTGCGCGCGCGCGAGCCAGATGCGAGCGATCGCGCGGTCCTTGCCGGTGACCTTGCCGAGCTCCGCGATCGCCGTCTTGTAGTCGCCTGCGATCAGCTTGTCTCGACCCGTGGTCAGGTCGGCTCCTGCCAGGTCGGTCAGGGCAAGCAGCAGCACTAACCCCAGGGCACGGACGCGCCCCTGCTTTTGCCCACTCGTCATGCCTCGAATCTGAGGGGCGAACCGGCTCGGTGCAAGGACTTGCGCTATGGTTGCTTGTGGCCGAGCCGTCGAAGGAGTCAACAGCCCCCGACAAGGGCATCTACAGCTCGTTCGACACGTTCCTGAAGCAGGGGATCAAGGAGTATTACGATCGCAGCTGGACCACGCGGCGCGGCAACTTCATCGCGCTTCTGATCGCCTCCGGGTCCACCTCGTTTGCCCTCGCCAAGGACTCCGTCGTCGATGGTCAGGGCGCCAAGAAGGTCGCGATCGGCGCCGGCGTCGCGATCCTGCTTCGCGTTGGCCTCAAGTACGCGCTCGGAGGTCCGCTCGGCCTGGTGATGTCGGTCGCGGCGGGTGCGTCGATGATCGCGTACTTCATCCGCAACCAGAAGGACATCGTCGCCAAGGTGACCAAGTACAAGGCGTCGATCGCCGACGTCAGCAAGCGCTATGAAGAGATCCAGACCGGCTGGCGCGACGGCAAGCACCAGATCACCGACCGCAACCTGATGGTCGACGGTCTGATGAAGCAGTTCATCACCACCGTCGACGAAGCGTAATTTCCCGCCGGCGCCGGCGAACGATCGCCTGCGGGAGGCGCGTCCCGCGTCGCAGCAGGAGCTCGTGCACGATGCCGACCGCGGCACCACACACGAGGAAGCCGAGCGCGACCGACGCCAGCAAGAACAGGTCGCGCTGCGCACCGGTCCCGCGCAACCGGAGGTGATCCGTGATCCATACCGCGGCGATCGCGCCTCCCAGACCGCCGAGGATGGCGCCGATGGCGCGATGGATCCGACCCGCCCTGTCGAGAACGTCCATGACACGACGACACCGGGTCAGTACACGCGTTGCAACGGGGACGGTTCTTGCTTCCGTGACTTCACCCCGAAGCGGCGGAAATCACGTCGCCGTTCGGGGACGGTTCTTACTTGCGTGATGGCGGCGCGACGATGTTAGGGTCCGTCGATGCTGCGCCGCCTGCTCTGTCCGCTGGTCGTCGTCTTCGGATGTGGGGGTGACGAGCCAGGAGTCACCGCGTTGTTCGCGCTGCCGGGTGGCACGCCCGGCGACGATTACTACGCGACGCCATTTCCAAACGATCTGTGGCGGGACGACGACGGCACGATCGACATGTCGCTGTTCCCGACCAACAGCCTGATCGTCGAGGACTACCGCGCGGCCGCGGACACGCTCGATGGCTTCGGCAAGAACAGCGCGATCTACGCGCGCTTCGACGGCGCCCTCGATCCCGCGAGCCTCCCCGACGCGGCTGGCTCGATCACGGACGATGCCTCGATCTATCTCGTCGACGTCGATCCCGAGTCGGCGACCTACGGCGAGCGCACGCCGATCAGCGCGCAGTTTCGCGCTGGTCACACGCAGACGATCGGTGACAACCATCTGTCCGCGCGGCCGTTCCCCGGCTTTCCGCTCGCCGACTCGACGACGTACGCGCTCGTGATCACCGATCGCGTGCGCGATGCCTCCGGCAATTCGATCGGTGCGGCGCCGCTGTTCCGCGAGCTCCTCGGCGACGGCGGCGATCAGCTCGTCGTCGATTCCCGTCAGGCGTACGCACCGTTGATCGCGTATCTCGACGAAGCGGGTGGCGACGAGCGCGACGATGTCGTGTCCGCCGCGGTGTTCACCACGCAGTCCGCGACGTCGATCGCGACCGCGATCCGTAAGGGCGTGTATGGCGCCGCAGCTCCGGTCGGCACCGACATCACGAGTCCGGCCACCAACGTCAACTTCAAGACGTTCATCGGCAACTACCTCGCTCCGAATCTGCAGACCGGCGATGCACCGTATCGCGATGCGCCCACCGGCGAGATCATCGTCACCGCGGGCGTCGCGACGGTTCAGCGCATGGAGCCGATGCGCTTCGCACTCACGGTGCCGGCCGGCGAACCACCTGCGGGCGGGTTTCCGATCTGCATCTACAGCCACGGCACCGGCGGCGATTTCACCTCGTTCATCGACGACGGCACGGCGCTGTCGCTCGCGGGCCAGGGGATCGCCGTGATCTCCACCGATCAAGTGCTGCACGGCCCGCGCAACCCGGGCGGTAGCGCGGAGCTCGACTTCTTCAACATCGGCAACCCGTACGCGATGCGCGACAACGCGCTGCAAGGCGCCGCGGATGCGTGGTCGCAGCTCCGGCTCGCCGACGGCCTGTCGATCGTCGACGGCCAGCGCACGGTCACGCTCGATCCCACGAAGGTGTCATTCTTCGGTCACTCGCAAGGCGGCCTCACGGGTCCCGCCTTCGTCGCGTTCGAGCCCTCGCTCTCCGGCGCGGTGATGTCAGGTACCGGCGGCCTGCTCTATCTCGCCCTGCTCTACAAGACGGCGCCCCTCGACATCCCGTCGCTGGTCGAGGCGTTCATCCGCGACAACCCGGTCGACGAAGAGAACCCGTCGCTCGCCCTCGTGCAGATGTGGGCCGAGCGCGCCGACGGCGTCAACTACGCGCCGTTCATGACGCGATTCCCGCAGGTCGTCGACGGCGTGCAGCTCGCACCGCGCAACATCTACCAGACCGAAGGCTTCACCGACACGTTCACTCCGAACCCGTCGATCGAAGCGTTCGCCACCGCGCTCGGCGGCGACATCGTGATGACGGCCGACGTCGCCGAGGTCCCCGGCCTCGCGCTGCGCGGCCGCATGATCAAGTCGCCGCCGTTCGACACCAACGTCAACACGGCCACCGCTGCACTCGCGCAATTCCGGCAAGCGGGCGGCTCGGATGGCCACTTCGTGGTGTTCGATATCCCGAGCGCCGAGCGCCAGGCCGCGGAGTTCCTCGGCACGCTCGCACGCACCGGCACCGCGACCGTCGTCGCGCCCAACTAACCGCGCTATCTTGGCGCATGGCGCTCACTGATTACGACGAGCTGGCCGCTCGCTCGTTCGAGGAGCCGCACGATGCCGACCTGCGTGCGGCCGTGCTGGTTTGCGCCGACGCGTTGACCGAGATCGAGGATCCGCGCGGCCCGCTGATCACGATGGAGCACGCGCTCGAGAATGCCGAGCCTCGTCGCGCGCTCGAGCTGCGTCGCGCGATGCACGAGCACGCGATGGGCGAAGGTGCCGGCCTGCTCGGTGCCGCCGCGCCGTTGATGGCCGCCGGCCGTACGCTCTCGCTCGAGTGGCGCTCCGGCAAGCTGTACGGCGTCACGATCGACGCGCGCTACCTGCCGCGGAAGTCGAAGATCACCGTCGGCCAGCTCGTGGACAACGTGCTGAAGGCGCCGGCCGCGACCGATCTGCGCCGGCTGCGCGTCCGCGTGCGGATCCCGCAAGACTTCGAGAGCATCTCGCAGATGCTCGTCGCGCGCTCGCGCCGGCCGCCTCTCGAGGAGCTCGTCATCTACACCTCGGCGTGGCCACACCAGATGACGCCGACGCAGCAGCGTTTCCTCGGCGACTTTTATCCGCACCTGTACTTCGTCGTGCAGCTCGATCGCACGTTGTCGCTGCCGCTGACCGCTGAAGTCGCGGCCCCCGCGCGCTACATCCCCGACGTGCTGCTCTGCGATCCGCCGACGACACCCGAGGCGCGCACGTTGCTCGGTCGCGCGCTCAGCCACGCCGATCGCGATCTGCGCGTCGCCGCGTTGCAACGAGTCGCCGCGATCGGCCCGGCGGCGAAGGTGTTCGAGAGCCTGCTGTGCACGTTGCTCCAGCCGGGCATCGCCGGGCCGCCGATCACTGGCCGCGCCACGTCGGTGCCACATGTTCCGATCGTCACGGCCCTGCAAGCACTCGGTCCATCGCAGGCCGCGCATCGCGTGCTGTCGAAGGTGGCGAGCCGCCCCGAGTACTACGACGCTGAGACGCGACGCGCGGCCGGCAGTGCCGCCGCGAAGTTTCGTCCATCGTGAATCGGATAGCGTCGCGGTCAGCATCATCGCGAGCTGCGATGGTGGCCGGCATCTACGACCTCCGCATACCGGACGCCATGGCCGACGAGCCGGAGCACGCGCTCGCCATGGCGAGAGCTTCGACCTCCGCGTCATGATGTCGAGCCCCGAGGCCGCCGCGACGCCGCTGCGCGCCGGAGCTCTTGCTCGTCCGTACGCAGCGGCCACGCTCGCGGGCGGCGCGCTCGTCGTGCTCACCGGTGACCGCCGCGTCGGCTCCGCCGGGCGCGATCTCGACCCACACCGGCACCGGCAGGAAGCCGCATGCGGTGTCTGCAGCGCGTCGAGGAAGCAATGCGTACGGACCTGCTTGTGGGTTCGGACGTTCGCACGCGGCATTCGGTGCGGCGCGTCGTCTGTCAGCGACTCCGCAATCGCAGTGTTCGTGCGTGCCTCACGATCGTATTTGCGACATCTGGCGACGAACGTCGTTTGGTAAGGCTTGTCACGTGGCCTACCGCCGGTGACCGCTTGTAAGAAACGGTCCGGACCGGATCGCATGGCCAGGAAGAGTGAGTGGCCGTCGGTTTCGCACCGCGATATGCCGCCGCCCGTGAATCACCTCCTCGCGTTGCTCACCATCCTAGCACCGCCTGTGCTGGTGGCGGCGAGGTCGCACCCGCGTGCGAGCAGTACCTCGCGTGCGTGCTCGCGACGACGCCGGAGGCATACGGCCCGACCCTCGAGACCTACGGCGATGGCTCGGCGTGCTGGACACCAACGCGAACCAGTGCGCGAGCGCCTGCCAGGCGAGCGTCGCGAACCTCGGCGCGGCGTGCCACTGTGAGGGGTCGTCGTGCCAGCCAGTGGACACCGTGTTCACACTCACCTCCGGCGACTATCGGCCTGCGATGGTGAGCATTCATCCACAGGCGCCGGCCGGCGACGGTTGCAACGAGCTCGGCCACGTCCAGTCGTTAACGTGGAGACTCAACGCGGCCGTGAGTGCCGAGAATCCGAGCATGGAATTCGTCGCGCCCCAAGCTGGCATCAAGCTGGTTGGACGACGGATTCGCGATGTACTTGATCATCTCCCTTCCCGACGGCGACAGCTTCTGCCACACCGACCTGCTCGCCGAGTTCGAGCGCCGTTGATCGACACACTTTCGTAGCGCCGGCTCTCTGGGGGTGGCTGCGACTCCTCCGCCTTGCTACTCGGTCGTCAGCGCGTCGAGCCATGCCTCGGCGGTCCGCGACGCATCACGCCGCCGGACGTCAAACAGCGGATCACGACATGGCCGTGCCAGTTCGCGTTGCCGAACGATCCGAA
>JACCYD010000423.1 GCA_013696695.1 Deltaproteobacteria bacterium
GGCGACGCGATCGACGGATTGCCTGTCCGGGTTTGGATGCCACGATCGCGACACGGTGATCCTCTCGGGATCGTTCGTCAACACGCACGGATCACAACCCGCGCGATCCTGTTTAGCGGTCGTCATCAACCAGTTGATCGCGCTGCAGCTCCTGCACATGAATCGCGAGGAGACGGAGGTGCTGCGGGTGTTATGGGCCGCGTACGACGATGCCGCACTGGTCGCGATCACGAAGCGTGCGGCGGCGACGATCGCGCCCGCGAGGCTGGCGGAATGGGCCGAGCTGGTGCGGGCGGCGACGACCAGTCCAGGTTATCAGGAGATCGATCGGCAGCTCGTCGGCGGCGCACGCCTCGGGTAAAATTGGCGCTGCTTGCAGCCATCCTATCCACCGTTACCAGACGAGCTCGTCGAGCTCATGCAGGGCGGCAGATCGCTGCTCGTCGGGACATGCAGCGCGAAGTTGCTACCCGATTGCGTGCGCGCGATGGGCGTGCGGATCTGGCCGGGCGCCTCGCAGCTGACGGTGATCCTGCCGGCGGCCACGGGCGCGGTGTCGATCGCGAATCTGCGCGAGAACCCGCGCATCGCGCTGACCGCCTCGCACATCCCGACGCATCGCACGATCCAGATCAAGGGCAAGGTGCTCGCGATTCGCGAAGGCGACGAGTCCGATCGTGAATTCGCCGCGCGCTACCGCGAGTCGTTCACCGTCGATCTCGCATGGGCCGGCCAGCCGCGCACGACGACGCTGCGGCTCGGCATCTGGCCGTGCTTCGCGATCGACGTCGATATCGCGGTCGCGTTTGCGCAGACGCCCGGTCCGCTGGCGGGGCACAAGCTTCCTGCCGCGGGACATCCGTGATCGCGCTCGAGACGCTCGATCGATGCTTTCACGGCATCGTGCCCGGCGTGGTCGCGACGTGTGATGCCGATGGCATGCCCAACGTCAGCTACATCAGCCAGCTGATGCTCGTCGACGCGAAGCACGTCGCGATGTCGTGCCAGTTCTTCAACAAGACGCGCCAGAACCTCGACGCGAATCCGCTCGCGACGATCGAGATCTACGATCCGCTGACGTTCGAGGCGTATCGCCTGCACCTGCGGTTCGTGCGATCGGAGACCTCGGGGCCGATCTACGACGCACTCGCGTTGCGCATCCAGGCGATCGCTGCGCACACCGGGATGGCGGGCGTGTTCAAGCTGCGCTCCGCCGACATCTGCGAGGTGATCGACATCGAGCGCCGCGAAGGCTTCATCGAGCCCGCCGCGACGCCCGAGCGAGTGGTGTTGCCCGATGGCCCACTCACCGAGCTCCGCGGACTGCAGCTGGTGTCGGATCGCGTCAGTCGCGCACCGGATCTCGACTCGTTGCTCGGGGGCGCACTCGCCGCGCTCGACGAAGTGTTCGGCTTCACGCACGGCATGATCATGCTGCCCGAGGGTGATCGCCTGGTCACCGTCGCGAGTCACGGCTACGGCGGCGCCGCGATCGGTGCCGAGGTCAAGATCGGCGAGGGCGTGATCGGATCGGTCGCCGAAGCCAAGCAGCTCGTGCGCATCGCATGTGTCAGCTCCGACCTGCGTTACGCGCGCGCGATCCGCGAGCAGTACGAACAGGGCACCGCACGCGCCGCAGCGGAGATTCCGCTACCTCACCTCGCGAATGCCGAGAGCCTGATGACGATCCCGTTGCTCGTCCAGGGGCGGCTCGTTGGCGTGCTGGTGCTCGAGACGCGCAACAGCTTGACGTTCTCGCAGTGGCACGAGGCCTTCCTTCAAGTGCTCGCGAATCAGATCGCGAGCGGCATCGATCGGATGGCCGAGCGCGAGGAGCACGCGAGCGAGACCACGCTGTCGTTTTGCTACTACCGCAACGACGATTGCGTCTTCGTCGACGGCGAGTACCTGATCCGCAACGTGCCCGGCAAGATCCTGTGGAAGGTGCTCCGCGCCTATCAAGCAGACGGCCGCACCGAGTTCTCGAACCGCGAGCTGCGGCTCGATCCGAACCTCGGGCTACCGGCGATCAAGGACAACCTCGAGAGCCGGTTGATCCTGCTCCGCAAGCGACTCGAGCAGAAGTGCCCGGCGGTCAAGCTGGTCCCGACCAAGCGCGGTCGGTTCTCGTTGGCCGTCGACGCCGCACTCGAGTTGATCGAACGCGAGACGGCGTAAAGCCAGTCAGAACACGACCCTGGCCGATCCAGGCGGTTGCGGGGCGGCGGGATCGACGGTGAAATGTCGGACCCCTGATCTAGCGTGTCGATATGGCGATGGAAGCAAGCGGCAGGCTGCACACGATCTTCGACACCAAGCAGGTATCGGAGCGCTTCTCGAAGCGCGAGTTCGTCGTGGAGATGAGTGACAACCCGAAATATCCGCAGACGGTGCTGTTCCAGCTCACCGGCGACCGCTGCGCACAACTCGATGGCATGAACGTCGGCGATCAGGTGTCGATCGAGTTCAGCCTTCGCGGTCGCGAGTGGAAGAGCCCCTCTGGTGACGTGAAGTACTTCAACAGCCTCGATGTCTGGCAGATCAATCCGGCACGCGCAGGCGCCAACAATCGCTCGCGCCGCGGTAGCTACAACGGCGATGGCCGCGAAGTGCCGCCGAACCGCGATTTCGAGCCGCGCCCGAGCGACATGGGTGGTCCGCGCTCGCTGGCCGACGACGACATCCCGTTCTGAGTGCCGATCGAGCTCGACTCGCGACTGCTGCGAGCCGTTCTAGCGGGGTAAGATGCGGGGCATGTCCGCTCGCCGCGCGTATATCGACGGCAACAACAACACGTACGAGATCGGCGATCGCCTCGAGTACGTGCCGATCACACCGGAGCGCAGCTCGTCGGGGAGCTACTCGGGCGGCGAGCCGAAATCGGCCGCGCTCGGTGCCGAGCAGCGCGCGCGGCTGATCTCCCTGCTCGATCAGATCGCCGCCGACACAGAGAATCTGCTCGACGATCGTCCGAAGGGCAGCGGCACGGTGATCCAAGGCGATCAGCGCGCGGTGTGCCGCGGCAGCTCTCCGCTCAAGCAGGAGCTCGAGACGATGCTGCGCGGCTTGCTCGCGTGAGCTACTTGCGACGGATGTGATCGATCACGACCATCTCGAGCGGGCAGTCCTTCGCGAACGGACCGCCAGCGCCGGTCTTGACGTCCTTGATCTTGTCGACGACGTCCATGCCCTCGGTGACCTTGCCGAACACGGCGTAGCCCCAGCCGGGCCCGACAGGCGCCGAGTGATCGAGCGCCTTGTTGTCGGCGACGTTGACGAAGAACTGCGAGGTCGCCGAGTGCGGATCGCTGGTGCGCGCCATCGCGACCGTGCCGCGGGCATTCTTGAGCCCGTTGGCGGCTTCGTTCTCGATTGCCGGGCGGGTCGACTTCTTCTCGAGCGTCTGGTCGAAGCCGCCGCCCTGGATCATGAACGTCGGGATGATCCGATGGAACACGGTGCCGTCGTAGTGCTTCGCATCGACGTACGCGAGGAAGTTCGCGACCGACTTGGGCGCCTTGGCGGCATCGAGCGCGATCGTGAACTTGCCGTGATTGGTTGAGACTTCGACGAGGTCGGCCATGCGGCGAACGTAGACGAAAACTAGCCGCTGTACATGTAGATGACGAACACGATCGGCACGGTCAGCCCGGCGCCGATGAAGTACTTGCCGCGCCCGGAGATGCCGCGGTCGCCCTTCATCATCGTTGCCCCGGTCAGCGCGAGGATCATCAGCGCGAGCGCGAAGATGTCGGCGATGTACGTCCAGATGCCCTTGAGGTTGTTGAGGTGCAGCGCGTTGACCTCGAACAGCACCGCGCGCTTCGCGATCGTCTTCAGCGTGCCGCGGCCGGTGCGCGTGTCGATCACCGCTTCCTGACCCTCCGTGAGGAAGATGCGTAGCGAGGTCGCGGTCTCCGCGAAGTGTCCGCGTACCTCGGCGCGATCGAGCGCGAGCTTGTCGACGACGAACGCTTCTTGCGCGGCGAGCGTGCCGGCCGGCAGCGGACCGATGTCGACGCTGCGCTCGCTGAAGGTGTACGACGGGTTCCAGTCGTCGATGTGATTGACGGCGATGCCGCTGAGTGCGTACGCGATGGTCAGCGCGACACACACGTAGCCGATGTCCCGGTGAAGGACCCGGAACAGGTGCCGCCAGCGCACGTGGCTACTTCTTGTCGCGGAACACCGCGCCGGTACCGTCGATGCGGACGACCTGCGTCGGCTTGGTGATCGAGGCCGGGTCGTACGGCTTGCCGTATTCCTTGGCCTGGTACTCGGCGTACTGCTTCGATTCCTCGAGCGACATCTCTTTCACCGCGACCTGACCCTGCGCGACGGCGTGCATGCCCTTGCTGTCGACCGGGAACACCATCTCGCCATCGGTGACCTTGAAGCGAAGCTTCGCGCCG
>JACCYD010000428.1 GCA_013696695.1 Deltaproteobacteria bacterium
GTCACCGGCTTGCCGGCCTTGTCGACGATGGCGAGATCGATCGCCGCGCCGCGGTTGTGCTTCGAGCCGGTCGCAGGGTCCGCGACGTATCGCGGATCGGGCACCTTCTTCCACAGCGCCTTCTGGATCGACAGCGGGCGATAGCAGTCCCAGATCAACAGCCGGCGATCGCGCTTGCGCAGCGCAGCCGCCGCCTTGACCAACCGCTCGACGACGGCCCGCCGCAGCTTGCAGCGCGCGACCGGGTACAGGACGGTGTTCGTGAAGTTGTCCTTGGTGGCGTAGCGGATGTCGATCACCGCGTCGGGGATCTCTGCGGCGACATCGATCAGATCGCCTGGCTTCGGCGCCGCGGCGGCGGAGCCGACCATCACAACCAACAACGCACCGACGCGAAGCACCCGTCGAGCGTAGTACAACCTCTTGGCATGTCCACCGACCCTGGATTGCTTCACGCCTATATCCTCGACGGGAAAGGCCGGGGCAAGAAGCTCGACGACCTCGCCGAGGTCCTCCGGTGGAAGCCGATCGACGGCGTGCTGTGGATCAACCTCGACTACGCGACCCCGGAAGCCGCGGCCTGGCTGACCGATCACTCCAACGTCGACCCCGTGATGCGCGAGGCGTTGACCGACAACGATCCGCGGCCCCGCGTCACCTTGCATGGCGACGACCTGCTCGTGATCACGCGCGGTATCAACCTCAACCAGGGCTCGGAGCCCGAGGACATGATCTCGATCCGGATCTACGTCGAGCGCGAGCGCATCATCACGCTGCGCCACCGGCCCTCGCGCACGCTGAAGCTGCTGGCCGCTGACCTCGAGCGCGGCAAGGGTCCGAAGGACGCGCCCGATCTGCTGGTGCAGCTCGTCGATCGCATCGTCGACGGCGTCGTCACCCGGGTCGACAACCTGAGCGACGCGATCGCCGCGCTCGAGGACCAGGTGCTGACCGAAGCGCGCCCCGGCCATCTGCGATCGAACATCGCCGACCACCGCCGGCGCGCGATCGCCCTCCGCCGGTTCCTCGCGCCGCAGCGCGAAGCGTTCGTCAAGCTGTCGACGATCACGTTGCCGTGGTTCGCCGAGTCCCATCGCGAGCAGTTCGTCGAGTCCGCCGATCGGATGACCCGCAGCGTCGAGGAGCTCGATGCCGCACGCGATCGCGCCTCGGTCACTCAGGAAGAGCTGTCGTCGCGGATGGGTGAGCTGACCAACCAGCGGCTCTACGTGCTGTCGATGATCACCGCGGTGTTCCTGCCGCTCGGCTTCGTGTGCGGCCTGCTCGGCGTCAACGTCGGCGGGGTGCCGTTCAAGGAAGACGACTGGGCGTTCTGGGTGCTGTGCTCGATGTTCCTCGTCGGCGTCGGGATCCAGCTGTGGATCTTCCGCAAACGCGGCTGGATGTAGCTTAGAAGAACGCGCAGCCGATCGATGCGGTCGACGCACCCTGCTGACCGGCCTTGCCGAGCGACGAGCCGCCCATGCCGCCCGTGCCCGGTGACAGCATCGACTGAGGCACGGTGATCGAGGTGGTGCCGGCGCACACGATCGACGCCGACGGGCCACCGCCACCGCCACCACCATGACCACCGCGACCGCCGTTACCGCCCTTGCCGCCCGGGCCACCCATCCCACCGTCGTTCTGTTCGCTCGGGCCACCGTACGCACCGCCCGCACCCGCGGTCCCGCCTGTCCCACCGGTGCCACCGTCGCCGCCGCTGCCGCCGTCGCCGCCGCGACTCGCGGTGATCGTCGACGTCTTGATCGCCACGGTGGAATCGAAGGCGATCACTCCGAACGATCCGCCGCCGCCACCGCCGCCGATGCCCAGCCCGCCGCCGCAGCCGCCCGCGCCACCGCCGCCGCCCGAGGAACCCGTCGAGTCGCAATCGTCGACCCCGCCTCCGCCGCCACCACCACCGCCGCCGCCGTTGGCGTTGCCACCGATCGTTCCGTTGCCACCACCGGATGGGTTGTAGATGCCAACGCCGAACGTGCCCGCCGACAAGCCCGCCGCGCCGTCGGTTCCGGTGTTGCCGTTCGCGCCGCCCGTGCCCGTGCCGCCGGTCAACCCGATCCCACCAGCGCCGGCACCACGCGGAGTGTTGCCGACGCCGAAGTCTCCGGGATCGCCGACACCGTCGGGCGTTCCGAGATCGCCAACGCCGGGCTGACCACCCGCGCCGCCGCTGCGCCCGCACGTGGATGTACCTGGCGTGCCACCAGCGGGACGCGCGCGGTTATCGCAACCGAACGAGCTCGAGCGCTCGACCCCCGGATTGCCGGCATTGCCCGGGAGGCCCGGGTTCCCGACGCCGCCGTCGCTGCCACCGCTGCCATCGGCACCGATCCCGGCTTCGATGTCGACGTCGATCAGCTCGATCGCCGACGAGCTGGTGATCGAGATGGCGATCGAGCTCGAGCCCGAGGTCGTCGCGTCCGCACTCTTGACCGTCAGGCGATCGAGCTTGGTCGCCACCGCGATGCTCTCGAACCGGAGCGCCGGCGAGCCACCGTCGATCACCGTCTCGGATCCGGCGGGGCGCTGCCAGGTCGCATCGAACCCACCATAGAGATCGACGCCCGCGCTCATCCGCACCGTTTCCTCGTACACGCCGGCCTGGACAAACACCGGCAGCACCGGGGCGACCGACGACGCGCGCGTGATCGCAGCGCTGATCGTCTTCATCGGCGCCGTGTCGGAGCCGCTGTTGGTATCGAGACCGGATTTTGAGACGTGGATCGCCGCGCACGGCAGCTGACCCGGCTCACCGCAGGTCGCCGGCGCGCCATCGACGAGTGGCGGCGTGACCGAACCATCGACGTCTTGCTGACCCGGCGGCCCACCACTGGCACAGCCGACGAGCGCGATCACGAGGCCCCAGCGCATCGAGCTGATTGTAGCCCACGATTCGCGAGCCCGAAGCAGCGGATTCGCGCCGCCGGTTTTTGCCACGCGGCCTAGATCACGTTCGCGGGCGCAGACTTGCGTCGATCACTGGCGGTTCCCCCGAGAGGCTGTGGAGGTACATCGCCTGGGAGCCGTAGGCGATGAACTTTCCCTCGTCGTCCCACACCTCGGCGTCGGCGATCGCCCAGCCACCGCGGGCGCGCCGCACGGTCACCGCGATCAACAGCCACTCGCGCGTGGTGTCGTCGACGACGTACGTCGTGAGGTCGAGGCTCGGCGCGTAGAATCGGTAATTCCCCGGACCGATCGCGCGATGCAGCGCGGTGGGCATGGTGTCGATCAGCGGCGGTAACGCGAGCCGATCGAAGCGCCCCTGCGCGTCGCGCTGCGGTGCCTTGTACCGCAACCAGCGCGCGTAGCGGGCCGGGCCCGGCGCGAAGTCCGGCACCCAGAACCGCTCCCCCTCGGCGATCCGGCAGTCGAGCTGGTGATAGAAGCGAAACCGCGTGTGCGGATTGTTCGCCGCGCCGTCTTCGATCGAGGTCGCGTCGGCGAGCGACTTGACCGCTGGGAACGCAACGCCGAGGACATCGGCGCCCTTGCGATCGCGCAGGAACGTCGCCGTCACCTCGAGCCCGACATTATCATCGCCCGCGGCCTCGCTTCCATCACGGGGTTTGGCCGGCGGGGGATCCGCGTCACGCATCGCGACGCGCACCTGTGCGGATGCACCTCCGCGGCGCAGGATCGTGACATCGGCGATCAGCGTCCCGGTGTGGATCGGGGTGCAGAAGATCGTGGTGGCCGAGGCGAAGCGCAGCACCGGCTCGGCAAGCGCTGCCTCGGCCGCGCGCAACGCGCAGGTCATCGCCACGCCGCCCGACGGCATCAGGTAGTCCCAGTGATCGGGGAGGGTCAGATGAAAGCGCCCCGGCACGCCGGAGTCGGCGCGCACGGCCGTATCGAGCGCGAGGTCGGCAGACATCGCGCGTACGGTAGCCGGCCTCGGCGCGGAGGTACAGGTAGGATGGCGAGGTGGTAGACGACCTCGAATCGGTGATCGAAAAGGCGCTCGGAGGCGATGGCGCGAGCCGCGCGAAGGTTCGCGGGTTCGAGCCCGCGGATGTCGTGCCGAAGCTGGTCGCGCAGTTCACGTCGCCGAAGACGAAGATCCGCACCAACGCGATCGGCATGGCCACCGGCATCGCGAGCTTCGCGAAGCTGGTGCCGCTCGATCAATTGCTAGGCGCGCTCGCCGATCCCGATGCCGAGGTTCGGCTCGCGACCGCGGTCGGGCTCAAGCGTGCGTTCCCGACCGAGCCGCACTTCAAGCCGCAAGCGGAGCAGATCCGCCCGGCCCTCGCGCCGTGTCTCAAGGACAGCGATCCGCGGGTCCGCGAACAGGCCGGCCACGCGTGGCGCGCCCTCGGCCTCGGGTAGTCAGTCCGCGAGCGCGCGCATCTTGGCGCGGCGTGTCGACAGCGCGGACTCGAGGACGCGCACCTGCATGCGGAGCTCGATGAGCTGGGTCTCGAGCTCGCCGATCTCGCGCACCACGCGGGCGCGCTCGGTGT
>JACCYD010000638.1 GCA_013696695.1 Deltaproteobacteria bacterium
CCGGAAGTGGGTGCCGCGAGATCGCCACGCCTCGACTGGTCTCGCGGCGCGTGCCGTCGGTCGCAGCCTCCATCAATCGATCGAGCTCGCGCAGATGTGGCGGTAGGAACAGCTCACGACGTCGCCGCGTGACGATCGCGATCGCGGATCCGACCGCGACCACGCCGGCGGCGAGCACCGTCGCCGGCACCGGCTGCCAGATCGCGATCGCCACGGTCGTCGCGAGCGCGACCCATTGCGCCTCGCTGAGGCCCCCGGCGTAGGGGCGCGCGCCGTCGCCGCGCACGAGCTCGAGCGTGAACCGCACGATCGCGTACCCGCCGAGATAGATCGCCGTCGGATCGCCGGGTCCGCTTCCGAGCATCAGCGCCCCGATCACGAGGGCCGCGCTCGCCGCCGACTCGACGGCCTGGACCGGCCACAACGGCCTGCCGCTCCAGCGCGCCCAGAACCCGACCGCGACGTGCGCGGGCCCGTAGACCACGCCCCGTCCGAGCGTGCCGTGACAGCACGCGACGGCCAGGCAACCGATGCGGCCGAACACCAGAAACGTCCCGATCCCGAGTGTCGCGATGTCGAGCATCCGGTCGACGCGCGCGCCCGCGATCGCGCCGGCCACCACGACCGCGAGCAGACCCGCGCAGGTGGTCTGGTAGAACACGATTCGCTCCCGTCCCGCGATCGCGCTCGCGATCGTGACCACGACGACAAACGCCAGCGGTGGAGCGAGGACCGTGATCAGCCGCTCGACGAGTGTCAGCTGCCAAACGATCGCGAGCACGGTGCCGACGATGTTCGCGGCGAGGTACCCGACGAACCCCGCGATCGTGTACGTGCTGATCCCGCGCGACGTGACCTTCGGACCGAAGCAGCCGAACGCTCCCGAGCCCACGCACCGAAGGTACACCGCTCTTACCGCGAGACCCACGTCCACAGGCCTTGGTGCTACTGTCGCCGCGTGGCCGGGAAGATCGTGTTGTGTCGTTGCGAGGACATGACGCTCGCCGATCTCGCGCATAGCGTGTCGCGCGGCTATCGCGACATCGAGGAGGTCAAGCGCTACACCGGCTTCGGCACCGGCCCGTGTCAGGGCAAGGAGTGCCTCGCCGTCGTCGCCGCGGAGCTCGCGCGCCTGACGCAGCAGCCACCGGAAGCGATTCCGCCGTTCACCTCGCGCCCGCCGCTGTCCCCGACGCCGCTGCGCTTGCTCGCCCGCGATCCGGGTGCGCATCGCTTCTCCGACGATACGGAGAAGTGATGTTGCCGGTGATGGACGACGAGGAGGACGACAGCCGCGCGGATGTCTCCGGCGAGATCCGGCTCCCCGCCACGCTCGAGGGCAACACCGGCCCGCTCCCCGAGAACTGCGAGATCGCGATCGTCGGCGGCGGTGTGGTCGGCCTGGCGATCGCGTATTACCTCGCGAAGCGCGGCCTCACCGACGTCGTCGTGATCGAGCGCGGCTATCTCGCCGAGGGCGCCTCCGGTCGCAATGGCGGCGGCGTCCGCCAGCAATGGTCGACCGAGATCAACATCCGCCTGATGCAGGAGTCCGTCGAGCTGTGCCGGCGGTTCGCCGTCGACCTCGGCGTCAACGTGTGGTTCCGGCAAGGCGGCTATCTGTTCCTCGCGCGCGACGAGAAAGAGATCGCGCGACTCGAGAAGAACATCGACATCCAGAATCGCTGCGGCGTGAAGACGCGGATGGTCGATCCGGAGGAAGCCCGCGGCATCGTGCCGGAGCTCGACATCACCGGCGGATCTTCGGCGGGGGGCCAGCCGATCATCGGCGGCGCCTACAACCCGACCGACGGCATCCTGTTTCCGTGGCCGTTCCTGTGGGGCTACGCGCGGCAGGCTGCCGCGATGGGCGTCAAGATCTACACGCAGACCCCGGTCGGTGGCCTCGAGAAACAGCCGAGCGGCGGTTATGTCGTGCGCACGCCGCGCGGTGCGGTCCACGCGCGCCGGGTGATCAACGCGACCGGTGCGTGGTCGCCGCAGCTCGCGAAGCTGATCGGCGTCGAGGTCCCGACGTTTCCGATCCGTCACGAGATTTGCTCGTCGGAGCCGCTCAAGCCGTTCCTCAAGCCGATGGTCAGCGAGCTGCGCAGCGGGCTGTACTGCAGCCAATCGATGCGCGGTGAGATCGTCGGTGGCGTGTCGGTTCCGGGCCACGCCTCGACCTACGCGATGGGCTCGACACTCGAGTTCCTCGCCACCTACGCGCGACGGCTGGTGCGGCTGATGCCGATCCTCGGCGAGATCAAGATCCTCCGGCAGTGGGCCGGGCCCTACGACCAATCGCCCGACGGCAACCCCGTGCTCGGCGCAGCGTCGGCCGACCACCCCGACTTCTTCCTCGCCTGTGGCTTCGTCGGCCACGGCTTCATGATGGCCCCCATCATCGGCAAGCTCTACGCGGAGTGGCTGACCGGCGACGCGCCCCACGAGATCTTCTCTCGCTACACGCTCGGCCGGTTCACGGACGGCAGTGGCGCCAGCTATCCCAAAGAAGACTTCAACATCGGCTAAGCTCGGCGCCGACGCTGGACGCGTCTCTTATGGGTGGTGACAAGACGGATGCCCGGACCGGGCCGTTGCGGTTGGTGTGCTTCGAGCTTCGCGGTCAGGAGCTCGCGCTTCCGATCGACGACGTGCGCGAGACGCTGCCGATCCAGCCGATCACCCGCGTCGTGCTGACGCCACCGGCGCTCGCCGGCGTGTTCAGCCTACGCGGCGACATCGTGCCGGCGATCGATCTAGGCGTGTTGTTTGGGTTTCCACGCACCGAGATCGGCGACCACAGCCGGATCATCGTGCTCGATCAGACCATCACCGCCGGCATCGTCGTCGATCGGCTGCGCGATCTACGCACGCTCGACGAAGCGCTCGAGGCGCCGCCGCCGAGCTTGTCCACCGAGATCTCCGAGCTGCTGCTCGGAATCGCCGCCACCCCGACGGGCACCGTTCGGGTGCTCGACGCAGCTGCGATCATCGCGGCGGAGCCGCTGCGGGCCCTGGCGAAGCGGGAAGAGGAGAGCAAATGATGAAGGGATTGCGCATCCCGATGTTCGTGAAGTTCCTGGTCGGCTGCCTGTTGCTGGCTTCGTTCCTCATCATCGGCAGCACCTACGTGTTCGAGAAAGAGACGCGGTTGCGAGCGCGCGGCAACTTCCTCGCGAAGAGCGTGCGGCGGTTGCATGGCTACACCGAGCGCGTCGGGCGTGGCATGACGGGACAGGTCGAGCTCCTCGCCTCCGACACCGAGCTTCGTCGGGCGTTCACACCCGATCGCCCGCCGCCGCCCGTCGATCCGAAAGCCGAGCCGGTCGCTGCGCCAGCAGCACGCCCCGACGCGGCCGCGCGCGCGGCGCAGATGTACGAGCACCTGATGGGCAAGAACGGGCTCAAGCCCGACCTGTTCGCGGTGTTCACGCCCAACAACAAGCTGATCTACAAGTCGCCGGGCACGCCATTCACCGAGGCCGATCTGCCGGAGCTCGCCGTGATCGAGAAGGTCCGCAGCGGCAGCGTGTTCGCCCACAACTTCCACATGCTCGCCGGTCAGCCCTATCAGGTCTCCGGCGTGCCGCTCCGCATCGGCGATCAGGTGATGGCTGGCATCGTGGCCGGCGTCAAGCTCGAGCGCTACTTCGCCGAGTGGTCGGAGCAGACCGACGACGACGCGCAGATGCGGATGCGCCCGCTCCTGATCGAAGGTCTGAACGTGCTCGCGGCCGCATGGCCCGCCGAGCGCCGTGCCGACGTCGCGCGCGCTCTCGCGCCCGATCGCGTCGTGCGCGTCAAGGTCGGCGAGGACGAGCGCGATGTCGCGCAGCTCGCCACCGCCGAGGGCGGCGACAAGACGACGACCGGCGACTTCGACTTCTTCGGCGAGGAGCTCGAGGGCTACAAGAAGAACGACGCCGGCACGCTCGGCAAGCTCTACATCATCCGCAGTCGCGCCAACGTGCAGAACCCGGCGACCACGCCGTGGGAAGCGATCCTCGTCGGTGTCGGCGCCTCGCTCTTGATCGCATTCCTGATGGGTTTCTGGGTGACGCGCCCGATCAAGCAG
>JACCYD010000440.1 GCA_013696695.1 Deltaproteobacteria bacterium
CGCGACGCCGGCGCGCATCGACGAGCCGCCCCATCAGCGTGTAGTAGTCGGCGGCGGCGGCCGAGTACACCTGCTCGCCGGCGACATCCCAGAACACGATCTCGACATCGCCGAACCGCGCGAGTCGGCGCCGCGCGACCAGCGCCGCGATGCCACCGATCAACGCGCCGATCGCACCGACCGCGAGACCCGCCCTCGCCTCGCCCGCCACCGACGCGGCAAGCCCGCCGACCAGCAGCGCGAGCGCGATCGTCACCGACGTGCCGATCCGCGTCGCGCGAATCGCGAGGCGCGTTGCCGCGCGAGTCCCCAGGCGATCGAACAGCCCCGCGGTTCGCACGCGGAACGTGAAGTGCGGCACCACGCCAGGCGGCGTCGCATCGGGCCGCGTCGCGCGCGGATCGAGCACGAGGCGCATCACGCTGGTGTTGAGATCTTGCTCCGCCCCTTCGAGTGCGGGGGCGTGCGCGTGTAACGCACGGATCGCGTGGACGATGAACTGCGTCTTGCCGTCACCGCGCGCGCCGATGATCGGTAGATCGATGACCGCGCTGACCCCGTCATCGGGATCGCTCAGCGAGGACAATCCTCGCAACTCCCCGACCGGATCGACGGCAAACACCGCCGATCGGCGCGGTGCCGAGTGCTCCATGGACTCCGAGATCCACGACCGCGGCGAACGGTGGACACCACCGGCGCATCTGCCCGGTTTGAAGTACATTCTTTCGCCATGGCGCCGGTACTGCCGATCCTCGATGACCTCGAGCAACGTGACTTGATTGCGGAAGTCACCCACCGAGACGAGCTCGCGAAGCTGCTCGCGGACGGTCGCGTCACGCTCTACGCGGGCTACGACCCCACCTCGCCCAGCCTCCACATCGGCAACCTCGTGCCGACGATGTTGCTGCGCCGGTTCCAGCTCGCCGGGCACCGGCCGCTCGTGCTGGTCGGCGGCGCCACCGGCATGGTGGGCGATCCCTCGGGCAAGAGCACCGAGCGCAACCTGCTCGACGACGCCACGCTCGCGGCCAACCTCGCCGGCATTCGCGCGCAGCTCGAGCGGCTGCTCGACTTCACCGATCCGAACACCGGCGCGGTGATCGTCAACAACTACGACTGGACGAAGGGCATCTCGTACCTCGAGTTCCTTCGCGACATCGGCAAGTACCTGACCATCAACTACATGCTGGCCAAGGACTCGGTGAAGAACCGCCTCGCGCGCGCCGCCGACGGCACCGCCGATGGCATGAGCTACACCGAGTTCTCGTACATGCTGCTGCAGGGCTTCGACTTCGTGCACCTCGCGAAGACGCACGATTGTCGCCTCCAGGTCGGTGGCTCGGATCAGTACGGCAACATCACGACCGGCGGTGAGATGTCCCGCAAGATGGGCGGCCCGCAGCTCTACGGCCTCGTCGCGCCGCTGATGCTCGATTCCACCGGCGAGAAGATGGGTAAGACGTCGACGGGCGAGCGCGTCAGCCTCGATCCCGCGCAGTTCAGCCCGTTCAAGTTCTACCAGTACTGGTTCAACACCTCCGACGACGACGCGATCCGGTTCCTCAAGATGTTCTCGGTGCGCCCGCTCACCGAGGTGCTAGAGGTGATTTCGAAACACGATCAAGATCGCGGCAAGCGCATCGCGCAACGCGAGCTCGCGCGCGACATGACCTCGTGGGTGCATGGCGCCGCGTCGGTGACCAGCGCCGAGGCCGCGAGCCGCGTGATGTTCGGCGAGCCGCTCGATGGCCTCACCGATGCCGACCTCGGCGCCGTCGCCGGCATCGTCGACACCATCGAGGTGCCGCGCGCCGAGCTCGAGAGTGGCGTCGCGATCGTCGAGCTGGTTGCCCGCGCCTTCAAGGAATCGAAGAGCAACGCACGCCGGCTCGTCGAAGGCGGCGGCTCGTCCATCAACAACGTCAGCGTGCGCAGCCCCGAGCTCGACGAGCTGAAGCGCTCGCTCGCCGATGTCACGAAGCAAGCCGCGGCCGCCACCGACGACAAGGCGAAGCTCGAGGAGTCGCGCAACGCGATGACCACCAAGGTCGAGGAGCTCAAGAAGGAGCTGCTCGGTCGCAAGGTGACGCTCGCGAACCTGGCCACCGAAACGATGCTCGTCGTCAGCAGCGGCCGCAAGCGCTGCCTGGTGCGCGCGGTCTGATGAAGCTCGCCGTCGCGATCCTGATCGGTGCGTGCGGATCGCCGCCCAAAGCGGATCCTGGGTTCCCGAACATGCCGGTCGAGTCTGGCAAGGATGCCGGCGCGCCGGCCGACGCCGACGACGAAGCGCTGCCGTTCGTCCCGATCGGGGAAGGCTCCAACAGCGAGCTTCCGCCGCCACCACGCGAGAAGTTCAAGCCCGGTGGCACTCCGGCATCCGCGATCGCGGCATCGAGCTGCATCCCAGCAGGTACCTACCGCGTCAGCGTCGATCTCTCGGGCGCGAAGCTCTCGCAGGCCAACACCGGCATGGACGACATGACCTGGTGCAAGTCTCTGCTCGAAGGCGTCCCGGCGACGACGATGTCGCGTCTGGTGATCATTGTCGAAGGCGGGCAGATGCGCGTCGAGTGGCCGGCCGGCAAGCCGTCGACCATCGTCAGCACGGGCACGTGCAGCTTCGGCGTCACGTCGCCACCGATGATCGCGACGCTCACGTTCGGCAACACCGGCCGCGCGAGCGGCTTCACCAGCTATCAGGTCGGCACGCAGAACCATCCCGAAGAGAGCTGCTCGGCGGTCGGCGCGAAGCTCACGCTCGCACTCGACAAACCGTGATCACTCCACCTCGCCACCCATCCCTCCTTCGAAGCTCGCCTCGGCCGATCGCCGTGTTCGCTCGGCCTCGCGCTCGCCCCTCCACTTCGCCACCCATCCCCTCCTTCGAACTCGCCTCGGCCTCGCTATTTCTTGAACTTCGGAGGCCGGGCTGTGGATTGATAGTGCTCGACGCGCGTCGTCAGCACCTTGCCGGCCTTGTCGAACGTCACGAACCGGGTGTCGCTCCACTCCTCGCCGTGGATCATGAAGCCTTCCTTCTCGACGTACTCCGCGGCCTCGAGGCTGCCGTCGACGCGGAACGTGAGCTTCGCGTGCCTCGGGAAATCGTGACCCTGGATCTTCGCCTGCTTGTCGAGCTGGGCGGTCTGCAGCTTGCCGTTCGGCCATAGCCGGAAATCCCACCACAGCGACAACCCACCGACGAGCGCAGGATCTTTCAACCATCCGCCGACCAGGTTGCCCTTGTCGTCGAACGATACGCTCGCACCCATCGGCAGCGAGATGCCCTGCGATGTATACGGCTCGTCGAGCGTGAACCCGGCGAGCTTGCCATTCGGGTGAAACGCGACGTTCTCGCCGACCTTCGGCTTCGGCGAACCCGCACGCGCGGCGGCCAGCTTGCAGAACAACAGCGCTCCCTTGTCATCGAGCGAGACATGTTCGACGCCACACGACACCTTCGAGCCATCGCCGAGCGTGCGCTCGAACGGCTTCGCGACCGTCGATTGATAGATCTTCCCGTTCGGGTGAAACAGCGTGTACGCGTTCGCCGCGATCACGATCCCATCCACGGTCACCACCTTCGCGGTGGTGCAGTACACGACGCGCTTCCGAGCGTCCTCGCCGACATCCTGCCCGCGCTTGCAGGTCACCGGCCCTGCTGGCAGCTCCATCGTCAGCCTGCGGCGCGTGATCTCGCGTTGATCGCACGGCGTGACATTGCAAAACGCTCGCTCCGCCATCGCGGGCGTCGCAGTCACGATCGCGATCACGAGTCCCACTCCGGCGCGCAGCACGCCGCTACGCTAGCGTGCCGGTCAAATCGTTTCCAGCACGTGCGGCCTCGAGCGTGCCTTCTTGGCCGTCATGAAGCCTGCGCCGAAGCACGAGAGCGGGCTGTCGATCTCGCTCGAGCGCGTCGTGATCCGAAGGCGCGCGCTCGCGCCCCGTCGATCTCGCTCGAGCGCGTCGTGATCCGCGCTCGCAGCCCGTGGAACGCTCCTCGTACATCCGAAACGCCGGTCCCGCATCACGGGCTCGGCGAACGAGACTGCGGCCGCGTCTCGACTACTTGGCGGAACCGCTACCCGCAGGCGCGGCACTGCCAGCCTTCGGAGCGGCGGGTGTGGCGCTGCCTGCGGCAGGACCCGCACTGCCCTTCGCCGCGCTGCCTGCGGCCGGCGTTGCGGATCCCTTCGCGGCACTTCCGCTGCCTGTGGCGCTGCCTGTGGCGCTGCCCGAACCGGCGCCCGGCGGTGGACCGGTGTGCGGCTTGAACGTCGACTTCGCCACCTTGTTCTTGATCGGCGGGATCGACTTCACGAACGTGGCGATGCCCTTGAGATCCTCGTCGGTCAGCTTGCTCCAGCCCGCGAGATAGAACTGCATCGGGCCCTGGATCACCGTGCCGTCGGGCCGGGTCAGGAACTTGATCGACTTCTCGACGTCGGCAACGGTCCACTTGCCGATGCCGGTCTCGGGATCCGAGGTGATGTTCGCGCCGAACAGCTTGCCAGTGCCGAGTGGTGGCAGCTCCATCTCGAAGCCACCCGCGAACATCTTGGTGTGATCGGGACCCTGCGGGCCCATCGGGGTGTGGCAGACGTTGCAGTGCATGAGCGTGACGAGGTACTCGCCGTGCTTCTGCGGATCGCCAACCGGATCTGGCGTGTTCGCCGGCTTCGGCGGCGTCGGCGTCGGCAGCTTGAGATCGGTCACGCGCTCGACCTTGTTCGAGATCGGCTTGACCGTGCGGAGGTACGCGACGATCGCCTTGGCGTCGTCATCGGTCATCCGGTTGTAGTTCATGTACGGCATGATCGGAAACAGCTGCGCGCCGTCGGGCCGCGTGCCCATCCGGATCGCCGCGTCGATCTGCGCGTCGGTCCAGTTGCCGATGCCGGTGACCTTGTCCTGCGTGATGTTCGGCGAGCGCCACGTTCCGAACTTCTCCGGAATCTCGGCACCACCCGCGAACGGCCGCGTGAAATCCGGCCCGGTGCGCGCATCCATCGGCATGTGGCAATACGGGCAGCCGAGCAGACCGACCAGGTACTCGCCGCGGCCGACCAGCTTCGGATCGGGTGTCGGCGCGGCGGCGACCGCGCTGCCGCTACCGACTGGTTCGGGTACAGCGACCGGTGGCTCCTTGCCCTCTTGCTTCTTTGAGTTGCTGCAGCCGGCGAGCGCCAGCGCTGCGAACACGAACGCACGTGCCTTCATATTGCTTCGTTCGCACGGGGCCGGCCGCGCGGCAATCACCACGGGGCGGTTTCGAGTGATTGTCGTGACTTCGCGTTCCGGCGCGCACCGCGCGAGACGTGCTCGACGTCCGCGAGACGATCGAGCTGCCACGTTCCTGCGTCCGCGAAGTACCGAAGCGGCCGAGGTCTCGATCCCCGCAAGTCGCCGCGACCGAGCGTGCCCTCGAGTATCGGCCCTCGCAAGTCGCCGCGACCGAGCGTGCCCTCGAGTATCGGCCGTGCCGGCGACCCGAGATCACATCCACTCGCCGCTTATTTCTTGTTGCACGCAGTCGCGTGACCCGCGGTGCACGCCTTCGTGAACAGCTCTTTCGCGCGTGCAGCATCCTTCGCGACACCCTTCCCGGCTTTCAGCAGCTCTCCAAGACCTTCACAAGCGCGACCCGAGCCGTCCTTGCAGCCCTTCTCGAAGAAGCTGACGGCGAGCTTCGGGCTCGCCGTCAACCCGCCCTTGCCCTCGGCGTACAGGGTACCGAGCCAGGCGCAACCCTCCGCCTGACCACCGCCGTAGCACGCACGGCGGAACGAGTACTGCGCGTTCTCCGCGCCCTTCTTGTCCTTCAATCCGAGCTCTGCCACGCCGAGATCGACGCACGCCGCGCCCTCGCCGGCCTTACAAGCCTTGTCGAGGAGGAAGATCGCACCTTTGACGTCCTTCGCGGTTCCTTCACCGCCCAGCTTCGCCGTCGCGACGATCCGGCAACCGGCCATCACGTCCTTGGCGCAAGCGCGCTGCGCGAAGGAGGCCGCCTTTGCCCAATCCTTCGCGACACCGGTTCCGTTCTTGTGCATCGATGCCAGGGTCGCGCAGCTGTTCGCGCTGCCCGCCTCACACTGCTTGGCGCAATCGCCCCCATCGCCGAGCTTGCACTGATGCGGCTTGTCGGGCTTGCGGCACACACCGTCGTCGCCGCGCGCGAATCCCGAAGGGCACATCGCGATCTCGACATCGGGCGGCGCTGCATCCGGCCCGCGGCCACCCGCACCGATCGGCTCGAGCTCGATCCGCACCAGCGCACCGCACTGCTCGGGCGGCCTCTTGTCGTCGGACGTCGATTTCTGGCAGGCCTCGACGTCGCCATCCTCCGACTGGATCTTGGTCTGGCTCGTCGAGCCAGCGCTCGCGCCCTTACCGACGATCTTCACGTTGGCAGCGAGCTCGGCCTGGGACCCGCTCGCGACGACGAACGCACCGATGGTCGCCGCACGAACGTAGTGCGTCGCTCCGTCGCACCCGCCCTTGAGATCCCCCTTGGTCGCCTGCTTCTTGCCCGCCGATTGCTTGCCAACCATCACCAATCGCGCGGCCAGGCTGGTCCCGCGGCCAAACTTCGCGCCGAGATCGGATAACCAGGTCAACCCGCCGACCGGAAGGTTCGCGGCGAGCTCGTCCTTGGTGCTCATCTCGATGGTTTTTTCGCGGCGAGTGGTCCCGAGGTAGCCGTAACTACCCTCGAGCGAGCAGGCGGGCTGGAGCTTCAACGACTTGCAGTCGTAGTTGACGACCGCGAGCCCCTCCTTCATCGCCGCCTCGAAATCACCACGGAGCTCCGGCTTCCAGTCGATGGCCATCAGATCGGCGTATGTGCGATCGGTGCACGCTGTGATTGTCGGAGCGTCCTTCATTGAAGGATCCGCATCGCCGACCTTGGGAGCTGGTTGCTCGATGGCCTTCGCGGGGCCTTTTGTCCCGGGACAGGCCGTGACCGCTGCCAGCAACATCGGGAACGTTGTTCGATACGCGAGGCGCATAGGTTCCTGTATCACGCACGCCGAGCGCCCTGCTGTTGTCACCACCGACCAGTTTGGGTACCAGTTCCACCGGCGTCACCGGAGTCCCGGGGACCACCCATCCCAAGCCTCTTCACGGGCCGCAGGCGAGGTCAAGGGTCGCCGCAGGCGACGAGCGAAGCGAGCTTGCCCTCGACGGAGACGAGGACCGTGCGACCCGAGTGCCTCGGGTGGTCCCCGCGTGTTCGGTGCGACGGGTCCGGGTGGTCCCGGTGGTCCCGGTGGTTTCGGTACCCTCGAAGGCCGGTGGCGACACTGCTTTCACCCAGCGTCGTCGATCGCCGCAGAACGCCACTTGCCGTGCATGAAGTTCCACTGCCGATCGTGGATTGACGATCGTGGATTGACGATCGCCTCACGCTCCTCGAAACATTGGCCGGGATCGCAAACAGGCCCACTCTCGCGAGTGAGCCTGTCTGATCATGTTCAGTCCGATGTTGGAGACCGAAAAAGAGTGAGGGCCCATTCTTTCGAATGAGCCCTCAAAACCCCGGCAGCGTCCTACTCTCCCACAGGGTTGCCCCTGCAGTACCATTGGCCCTGGAAAGCTTAACTTCCGTGTTCGGGATGGGAACGGGTGTGACCTCTCCGGTATAGCCGCCAGGAAAAACATTGAAGTGCGATGCACGGCTGGATGGGTATCCAGCTGAAGTCAGAAGGCGACTCTGGTGAGTCGCTCTCGATCGTAACTACATCTGCATGAAGTGAAACAAGCTTCAATCATGAGATGGGGTGCGATTGCTCTGCTGTGTGACAACTTGCACCTTCTCCCGGCGCGCCTCGATCACAACCTGTGGGGGTTGTGGGCGTCCGACCGTCAGAGCTCGATTGCTCGAGCGCTGGCGGTGGTCATTAACGCGTTAACGCTAATGACCAGAAATATAGGTGGTCAAGCCGCACGACCGATTAGTACGGGTTAGCTCCATGCATTGCTGCACTTCCACACCCCGCCTATCAACCACGTAGTCTACGTGGGGTCTTCAGGAGCCTTACGGCTCGGGATACCTAATCTCGAGGGGGGCTTCCCGCTTAGATGCTTTCAGCGGTTATCCCGTCCGAACATAGCTACCCGG
>JACCYD010000443.1 GCA_013696695.1 Deltaproteobacteria bacterium
GCGCAGTGCAGCTCGCTGCGCTGGAGTCGATCACGATCAGCGGCAAGATCAACGCGGGTGGTGCCGGTGGGCGCGGTGCCGCTGGTGAGAACGGCGGCGGCGGTGGCGGTGGTTCGGGCGGTATGATCGGCCTCGAGAGCGCTCAGGTCACCGTCACCGGCGTGCTCGCCGCGAACGGCGGTGGCGGCGGCGGCGGGTCCACCGACAACAACAACGCGACCGGTGCGGCCGGCCAGGACGGCCAGCTCGCGGCGACCCGCGCCACGGGTGGCGCCCCGAACAACAATGGTGGCGGCACTGGCGGTGTCGGTGGTGCCGGTGCGACCACGGCAGGCGTGCAAGGTCAGGACGCCGGTGGCGATTCCGGTGGTGGCGGTGGCGGGAGCTGCGGCTTCGTGGTCATTGCGGCAACGGCGGCGCCCTCGACGGGCGGAACGATCTCCCCGGCCGCCACGCTCGTATCCAGGTGATGCACACCCCGTCGCTTCGCGAAGGCCTTCGCGAGACGCGCCGATTCGCGATCTTCACGAACTTGCTCGACGAGGTCGGGCTCGGCGCTGCACTCGACAACCCGAGCTACGCGGTGATGTTGCTCGCTGTTCCGGATCAGGTGTTCGCAAAGCTGCGCTCGGGTGTGCTCTCGCACTGGCGAACCGATCGCGGCCGGCTCGGCGGCCTGCTCGGCCGTCACGTGATTCGCGGCGCATTGTCGATCGCGAACGATCTGCGGTCGCCTGCGGGTCGCCTCGCGCGCGGCTCCGCACCTCAGCTCGATGGTGGTCGAATCGACCTGCGCCAGCCGCTGCTCGCCTCGTGGTGGCTCGACTCGGCGGATCCAGCCGCGATGGCACGCATGGGCGAAGGCTTCGCGGTGTCGACGTTCGGCGGCCCGGTGGAAGTGCGAGTCCGCCCAGGCACGGTGACCGCAGGTGACGTCGAGCTCCAACTCGCTGCGCCCTGCCTCGGTGCGCGACGCTGGTACGAGGTCGATCATTTGATCGGCGCCAGCTGAGTGGTTGATCGGCGCGAGCTGAGTCGTTGATCGGGGCGAGCAGTTCGCCCTCTCGGCTCTGTGGCCTCAGGCCGGTCGGACCTCGGTGATTTCAGGCGGTTCCTAGAAATCTGGGCGATCGCGGCAACAGTTTCGGAGCCGGCGGCAAGATGCGGGGTGAATGGCCGAGACGGCACCCTCCACGGACGAGCTGCTCCAGCACACCGACTGGTTGACCCAGCTCGCGCGTGCGCTGGTCGGCGACGCGCATGCGGCTGACGTCGTCCAGGAGACCTACGAGGTCGCGCTCACCAGCCCACCGAAGCAGAAGGGTGCCTTGCGCCCGTGGCTCGGAGGTGTGGCGCGCAACCTCGCGCGGATGACGACGCGCACCCGCATGCGGCGCGAGCGACGCGAAGACGCAGTCAGTGACATCGCGCCCGAGGTGCCGACGCCGGCACAGCTCGTCGAGCGCGTGCAGATGAACCAGCAGGTCGCGAAGATCGTCCTCGAGCTTCCGGAACCGCTGCGCGCGACGCTGCTGCTGCGCTTCTTCGAAGGCATGACGGCAGCTGACATCGCACGCGCACAAGGCGTGCCTCCCGCCACCGTACGCGGCCGCATCAAGGACGCGCTCGATCGCGTGCGCGCCACGCTCGATCAACAGCATGGCGATCGCAAGCGCTGGGTCGCGCTCGTCGCACCACTTCCACTCGTCACCGCCGCGGATGCAACCGCCGCCATTGTTGCCGGAGGACTCGTCGTGAAATCAGGAAAGATCGTGATCGCTCTCGTCGTCGTGATCGCTGCCGTGCTCGGCACGCGCTGGCTCGGCTGGTGGGGTGGCAAGGGTGACAAGCCAGATGAGGGAAGCGGCTCGGCAGCGATCGTCGTCGACCGCGGCTCTGCAACCCAGCCGCCCGCGAGCCTGGCCACTGCGTCCCGCAGCGCGCCGTCGCGTGAGCAGATGGTGTTCGACGACGATCCAAAGGGAAAGCTCCGGATCGAAGGCCAGGTGATCGACGAGAAAGACCAGGGCGTCGCCGGCGCGCAGGTCGCGATCGATTCGAACCCACCGATGGTCGTCACCACCGAGCAGGGCGGAAACTTCGTGTTCGAGGGGCTGATCCCGCGCGACTACCGCCTCGAGGCGACCGGCGGCGATGGCTATGCCGGGCCGGCGCGGTTGAGGCTGACCGAGAAGGTCGAGCCGGTGACCCTGCGGATGAGGAAGGGCGGCATGGTGGAAGTCGATGTCACCGACGGGGCGAAGCCGATCGCTGGCGCGGAGGTCGAGCTGCGATCGATCCTGCTCTGGACGGCGAAGACCGACGCCAAGGGCATCGCCACCCTGCGCGGTGTCGGATCGGTGTGGGCGCCGCTGCACGTCAAAGCGACGGGGTTCGCGCCGACGGCGCAGATGGTGTCGTGGTCGGGCGATCCGGCGCAGCCGAAGCAGATCTCGATCGTGCTCGAGCGTGGTGCGGGCATCTCCGGCCGCGTTGTCGATCCCGATGGCAAGCCGGTAGCCGAGGCACGCGTGGTCGCGACGTCGGCGTCGGAGCCGTTCCCGGTGGTCGATCCACGGCGCGACGGCGTGCTCAGCAGCGCTGATGGCACCTTCGCGATCCCGACGGTCGCCGCGGGAACGTGGCGCCTCACCGCGAGTCACCCGCAACACGGCCCTGCGACCAGCGCTCCGATCACCGTCGACGGTGCGCGCGCGCAGACCAACGTCGAGCTGAAGCTCGAGGCCGGAGGAACTGTGAAAGGCAAGGTGGTCGACACCAACGGCAAGCCGGTCGCCTCGGCCGAGGTGCGAGTGGTCGTGCGCGGTCACCTGTTCTGGCGCGCGCGCCGGCAAGCGTTGACCGACACCGAGGGCACCTTCGTCGTGAGCGCGCTGCCACTGCGCGCGATGGATGTCGTGGCGTCGCACGAGACCGGCGCCTCGGCGATCGCGAGTGCGGACCTGAGCGAGAAACGCGACGTGGACGTGACTATGACGCTCGACCTCACGGGTGCGATCGAGGGTGTCGTGGTCGACAAGGCAGGTCAGCCAGTCGGTGACGCGCAGGTGATCGCGTCGCCGGTGTGGAGCGGAAATACTGTCGATCAGTTCACGTGGAGCGTGCGCGGGATCCAGGAAGCGGTCACCGATCAAGGCGGCGCGTTCAAGCTGACCGGCATGCCTACCGGCGAGTACAGGGTGCGCGCCGGGCGCCCCGGTGCCTCGGAGGAGATGATGTCGCTCGCAGCGCCCGTGACCGCGAAGCCGGGCGGCCCGAAATTGCGGCTGACGATCACAAATGACGGTCGCGTGATCGGGAAAGTCGCGCTGCCCGACGGCAAAGCACCCGGACGGTTCTTCGTGCGGATCGGCGAGTACGGGATGCCGTTCGCGTCATCCGACGGTGCGTTCGCGCTCCCGGTCGCGACGGGCAAGCATTCGATCTCGATCAGCGGGCCGGGCTTCGTCGAGAAGTGGCAGCCCGACGTCGTTGTCACCGAAGGCAAGGACACCGACCTCGGCACGATCACGGTGACTCCCGGCCGCTCGATCTCGGGTCGCGTCCTCGACCCGAGCGGCACCCCGGTCGCCAAGGCCACGGTCGCCGCGGGGGCATTGCTGACCGGCGGCGGCAAGGAGCTGTACATCGCGACGGAGAGCCCCGGCGCGAAGAACACCGAGACCGACAAGGATGGCCGGTTCGTGCTCGAGGGCTTCAACACCGGTCCGATCACGGTGGTCGCCGGCAAGGCCGACGTCGGGCGAAGCGGGAGCATCCGCGTGCCGCCGGGACCGACCAGCGCGACGCTCGAGCTCGTGCTCGCACCGACCAGCTCCGTGGAAGGGAGGATCGTTCGCGACGGCAAGCCGGTGGGAGATGTCGTGATCATCGCGAACCCGATCGGTGCCGTGGGCTCGAACTTCTTCACCACCACCGGAGCGGACGGCACATTCGCTCTCGACGCGATCGCACCGGACGACTACATCGTCTACCCGATGTTCGGTGGCGGCGGGCCACGCCCGAAGGACATCTACACGCGCCGTGTGGTCGTGTCGGCAGGCAAGCGGGCGAAGGTCGAGATCGACGCGACGCCGGGGCCACTCGCGATCGAGGTTTCCGTCAAGAACGCCGACGGTTCGCCGGCGATGGCACAGGTGATCACCGTCGAGGCGGCGATCGAGGTGGGGAGCCTGGAGGAGTTTCGCGACGGTGCGTGGCGGACGAGGTTGTTGACCGGCACGCAGTTCTCCGACGCTGTCATTCCCGTCTACATGCGCGCGCACATGGGCGGTCCGATCGAGATCACGATCGCGCGCCCCGGCACCCACACCACGTGCGCCATGGGCATGGCCGGGATGAGTGCCGACAGCGACCTCTCGAAGGCGCCGTTCAAGTGCCAGCAGTACAAGCTCGAGGCCGGACAACCGAAGCGGCAGCTCGAGCTAACCCTCACCAAACCCAAAATGTAGAGACGTCGCGGTATAGATGGAGTCGATGCAGCTCTATCTCAAGAAGACGTGAACCAGCTGCCGTGACGCGAGGAGTTCCTTGCGCAACAGTGGCGTCGAGGTCGAGGAAGTGGACTACGCGAAGACGGGCCTGACGGCCGCCACGGTCGAAGGCATCGTCGAGAAAGCAGGCTCGGTGGCGGCGGTGCTCAACACCCGCCACAAGACGGCGAAGGAGAAGGGCTGGGTCGCGAAGCCACCGTCGGTGGCGGCGTTCGCGAAGGCGGTCTCCGAGGACGTCAATCTGCTGCGCCGGCCGATCCTGATCGATGGTGAGCGGGTCGTCATCATCGGCTTCGACAAGCCGGCGTATGCGGCGCTCGAGCCGAAGAAATCGAAGGCGAAGTAACCTGACATCCAGCTGTCAGGGGCCGATCGAGTAGGGCTCTCGCGCTGCGGCGCATTCGGCTCCGGCCGGGTAAGGTCACGGACCGTGCTGGCCGGCGAGGTCCTCGACCGCATCCCGATGGAGCCCGGCGTCTACCTGTTCAAGGACGCCAAGGGCACGGTCGTGTACGTCGGCAAGGCGAAGAACCTGCGCACCCGCGTGCGGCAGTATTTTCGCGAGGGCGGCGACGAGCGGTTCTTCGTCGCGGCGGGATTTCTCGGCAGGGCGGTGACCGACGTCGAGACGATCGTCGTGACGTCGTCGAAGGAGGCGCTGCTCCTCGAGAACCACCTGATCAAGAAGCACCAGCCGAAGTTCAACGTCAAGCTGCGCGACGACAAGCAGTACCTCGTGCTGCGGTTGCTCGATCCGGCAACCGACAGCCAGCAAAAACGGGAGCAGTTTCCGCGCGTCGAAGTGGTGCGAAACATTCGCGACGACAAGGCGAACTACTTCGGGCCGTATCACTCGGCGACCAGCGCGCGCGAGACGCTGCGCACGCTGAACCGTCACTTCCAGTTGCGCACGTGCACCGATCACGTGCTCGAGAGTCGCGGCCGTCCGTGCCTGCAGTACCAGATCAAGCGGTGCTCCGGGCCGTGTGCCCTCGACGTCACGCCGGAGATGTACGCGGAGCAAGTCGAGGACGTGAAGATGTTCCTCGGCGGGAAGAATGCCGAGCTCGTTCAGCGTCTGCGCGGTCGCATGGTCACGCGATCGACGAACGAGGATTACGAGACCGCCGCGGTGCTTCGCGATTCGCTGGCAGCTGTCGAGCGAACGCTCGCGAAGCAACACATCGTCCAGGACGACTTCGTCGATCAGGACGTGTGGGGCATCTTCCGCGAGGCCGATGCCGTCGAGGTGGTCGTGCTGTTCATTCGCGCGGGCAAGCTGGTCGGCCGGCGCGCGTTTTCGCAGAAGGATCAGGAGCTGCCCGACACCAACGTGATCGCGGAGTATCTCCAGCAGTACTACGCGACCGGCACGTTCATCCCCGACGAGGTCATGGTCGGTGTCGAGCTCGAGGATTCCGAACCGCTCGCCGAGTGGCTCGGCACCGCGCGCGGCAAGCGGGTCAAGATCGTCGAGCCGCGACGGGGCGTGCGAGCGAAGCTGGTCGAGCTCGCGGATCGCAACGCGGCGGCGTCGGCGAGCTCGCGTCGGGGCAAGAACGCCGATGCCGAGGAGTTGCTCGCAAAGGTCGCGAAGCGGCTCGACCTGCCGCGATCGCCTCGGCGCATCGAGTGCTTCGACATCGCGCATATCCAGGGCACCGACACGGTCGCCGCGATGGTGACGTTTGTCGACGGTGTCGCCGCGCGGGGCCTGTATCGCAAGTTCAAGGTGCGCGAATCCGGGAACGACGACTTCGCCGCGATGTACGAGGTGCTGACGCGGCGGTTTCGCCGCCCCGCTGAGGATCGAGATGTCGATCCGGCCTGGGCGTTTCCCGATCTCCTCGTGATCGATGGCGGCAAGGGTCAGCTCGCGATGGCGGTCGCCGCGTTGACGGATCTCGGCGTCAAGCTCGGCGGAGGGCTCGAGGTGATCGGCCTGGCGAAAGAGCGCGAGCTCGAAGCGGGCAGCGCACCCGATCGCATCTACCGCCGCAACGTCAAGGACTCGATCCCGCTGCGACCGAACTCGCCGGAGCTCTACGTGCTCGCGCGGATCCGCGACGAGGCCCACCGCTTCGCGAACACGTTCCACCAGGCGCGGCGCGCGAAGGGCACGCTGCGCAGCGAGCTCGACGGGATCACCGGCATCGGCGAGACCCGGCGGCAGAAGCTGCTCAAGCACTTCGGCAGCGTGCGCGCGGTGCGGCTCGCCACGGTCGGGGAGCTCGCGAAGGCGCCCGGCATGAACCGCAAGGCGGCGGATGCGATCATCGCGTACTTCGTCGAGCGCGCCGAGGTCGAGACTGTCGACACCGCAGAGGCCGAGTACCCGAACGCCGCCACGATCACCGGCGAGATCTCGGCCGGTCAGGCGATGGTCGCCGAAACGGAGACCGACCCCGATGCCGACGCTTTGACCGTCGCGTCACCGGAGTCGGAGGACGACGCCAACGTGGAAGGCCGCGCCGGCGATGTCGATGTCGATGCAGAGATCGACGCGGTCTAGAACTCGAGGGTGCTGAGCACCGGCCCGCGGGTGCAATCGTCCTGGCAGTTCTTCGGCGTGAACGTGCAGGCCTGGAGGAAATTGTTCTCGTCGGTCGAGAAGTTCACCCAGTTGAGCTCGTCGTTCTTGGTCAGCACTTCGGTCGCGCACTGGTCGTACAGCGCGTCGACATTGACGGCGGGGAAGCCTTCGTCGTGGCTGCCGACTTCCGCGCCGGTCTCGCTCCAGCTGGTCGAGTCGCCACCGCTGATGTGTTGCTCCTTGTAGTGGCGCTCGACGACGAGGCCATTCGCGACGACGACCGTGGTCTGGAAGCCGAAGCCCGAGAACGACTGGAAGTCGCGGGTATAGGTGTACGAGTTGTCGTGCTTCGCCTTGGCAGCGTCGAACGACACGCGGCTGTCGCCGAGCATCTCGAGGCGCTCCGCGTTCGTCGGCGAGCACTTCTTGACCTCGCTCGACGGCGACGCGTACGCGAACTGGGGGCGCGGCGACGGGACCTTGAACTTGACGACCGTATGCGGATTCGTGAACGCCTGCGTGACGAGGCAATCGGAACCCGGGCTGGTCGCCTTGGTCTCGAGCAGCAGCGCGCCGTGGTTCGCGTAGTGCGAGAGGCCGGTGATGCGCGCCGAGTAGCCGCCGGTGTTCTTGCTGCCGGTGCCGTAGAACGCGACCCACTCGCGAGAGAAGTCGACGTCCGCGGGCGCCTTGGTGCCCATCGTGCGCTCCCACGCCTTCTTGGTGGTGATGATGAACGTGCCGCCCTTCTGGAGGCGGTCGGTCGAGATGTCCGCGAACTGGAGCTCGGTGACTTCGAGGGCGGCAGCATCGGCCTTGCCGGTGGCGGGTGCGCCGTCCTCGAACGGGAGCTCGCCCTCGACGATGGCGTCGGTGGCGCAGGCGGTGGAGAGGAGGGTGGAAGCGAAGAGATAAGCGAGGCGCATTGGAAGTTCCTTAAGCGAAGGGGTTGATGACGGTGTCTTTAGAACAGCGATCGCGCGCCCGCCAGTGGCGATCGGGGTTGCCACGGGAGCGCATGTGAACCGACGTTCCGAGGAGGAACACCGAGTTGAGTGCTGGCACAGAACCGCATCGCGGCGTCGGTCGCGACCTGCCAGAAGACGTCAGCGCAGGGGCACCCTGCGACACCACCAGGACACGTTTCATTTGTCATTAGCTGGTTTAATGCCTCTATAAACGCGGTTTATGAGGAGATAACGCCGAACTGACCGTGGGGCGTCCGACGAGAACGGCACTCGCGCTGATCCTGCTCGGATTTCACCCAGGGTCGAGCGCGCGGCGTTGCGGGCCTTGCGCACGGATCACGTGCGGGCCGTTTTCTTCGAGCCGGGCTACTTCGACGCGGGCTTCTTCGAGGCGCGCTTCTTCGAAGCGGGCTTGTTCGCGGCGGGCTTCCTCGAAGCGGGCTTGTTCGCGGCAGCGGACTTCTTGAAGCTCGCGCGTGGGCGGGACTTCGGAAGCCGCTGTTCGACGTCGCGCTCCCACGCCTCGCGATCGAGCCAGGCGCCGAGATATTCGCGAATCGAGGGATCCTCCGCGACCTTCGTGGCCTCGGCGAGCACGCTCGCCAGAACGGCAAGCACGCGAGCACGCTGGGGCGAGCGCGGTGCGGTCCGACCGAGTAGTGCGTTGCACTCCTCGAAGTCATCGCGATAGTTGTCGTTGCGCTCGCGCCCCCACCGTCGCTCGAGCTCGGCGAGGTCTCGGTGGATGTACTTGGGAGACGACTCGCGAAGTGCGAACGCGGCATCGAGCGTGACCTGGACGCGGTCGCGGATGGCCTGGAACTCCTCGCGACTGCCGAGACGTTGTTGGCACGTCAGGCAGAAGTCGATCGCCTTGTCGGCGGAGATCTTGCGAAGCCGCCACCGCTCCTCGAGCTCGTCGAGCGCGGGGAGTAGCTTCGCGATGAACTCGGGACCGATCGCCATCGAAGCCGGGCGATCAGCGTTTCTTCTTCGCTGGCTTCTTCGCGGCTGACTTCTTCGCCGCTGGCTTCTTCGCCGCTGGCTTCTTCGCCGCAGGCTTCTTTGCCGCAGGCTTCTTTGCCGCAGGTTTCTTGGCGCCGGGCTTCACCTCGGCCGGCTTTGACTGCTTCGCAGACGCTGCGTTGTTCGCGGGCGCTGGCTGCTTTGGCGCTGCCTTCGCTGGCTTCGCCGCGGGCTTGGCCGCCGGTGTTTCGTCGTCGTTGTCATCGTCATCGCCGTCGTCGACGGCATCGCTGGACTCGGCGCTCTGCGTGCCATCGAAGCTGTAATAGAGGATGTCGCTCCAGTACCCCGGGCGGGCCTTCTCGGCCCACTCCGAGCGCAGCTCGGCGAGCCACGCATCCTCTTCGCCCGCCACCGCCGCGGCGGCGCGCGCTGCGACATCGGGAATCTCGGCGTGCAGATCGGCGACCAGCTTGTTCAGATCCTCGCCCATCAGATCGAGGATCTCGCCGGCCTCGAGCAGGATGTACTTGCTCGGTGGCGTGGTGGCGAGGAACTCCTTCATCTGCGCGAGCTCTTCGTCGAACTCCTTGCGATCGCCGAGGTCCCCCTCTCCGAGCTTGTCGAAGAACGCGCTCGCGCGATCGAACGCGCCTTCGCGATCCGCGATGATGGCGATGTCGTGCTCCCAGATCGCCGAGCGCACGACGTGCGGGTTGGCGGCGACCATCAGCTTGTGAACCAGCGGGATCTCCCAGCCATACTCGCTGAGCCCACGCGCGCGGAACCCCTTACCACCTGGAATCTCGTCGCACGTGTAGAGGTGTGAGCGATTCGCCATGCTGGGAACCTACTACAGCCGTGTAGGTACGGATCGTTCCAGCACCTGCCACCTCGACCCATGCGAAGATGGGGAGTCTGTCGAGGGAATTCATGACCAAGCCTTGCCTTGCCCTGATGCTGCTCGCCGCATGTGCCAGTGACGTCGACCGGCCGGAGCCGCCGGATCCACCGGACGACTGGCTGCCGTCGGACATCGATGTCGACACCACCGTCGACAAGCTCGGCGCCGCGGGCTTCGCGAAGCTATGTGGCGCATTCGAAGATTACGTGCGCGATATGTTTCGCTCGAACCGGTTGATCCAGCTCGCGTGCACGGCGGACGCGCTCGAAACCACCACCGATGCGGTCGCCTGCGGTGACTCGGTCAATGCCTGCATCAACATGGTCCCGCCCGCCGTCGAGAGTCAGCTCGAGCAGATCCTCGATCAGGCCGGGTGCACCGCGCTCGACATCACGCAGACGGGCTGCCAATCGAAGGTGTCGGCGCTCAAGAGCTGCCTCGATGCGCTCAGCGAGCAACTCGCGCGGATCGAGCTCCAGGCCACGTGTGCGGCCATCGGCTCGCCGGTGCCGGAGGACTGGTGGATGATCGATCTGCTGGCGGCGTGCATGGAAATCTCCGACGACTGCTGATCACTTTGCGGAGCGCACCGCACGATTGGCGTCGCTGTACGTGCCTGCCGCGATGTCGGGCAGCGATCTGTTCATGCGGGCTTGGTCACGCGTAGCGAGAACATCAACGGGAGCTTCGGCTTGTCCGGTGGCATCACGAACCGCCCCGGCGCTTCCTCGACCATGAACGGGAACGCCTGCCACACGGTGTGCGCGTACTCGCGCATCTCCTCGAGGTGCAGCCCCGCCGAGGTCAGCGACGTGATCGTCTCGCCGAGCTCGTGCGGCCACGAATACTCGGTGCCGGTGAACGTCGCCGTCGGATCGGAGTACGTCCCGACGGACGGCTCGAGCTCGATCGGCTCGGGCTGGCGAAAGTACGGATACTTGATGATCAGGTCGTTCGCGCTGCCGTCGAACAGCCACATCGTCGGATGCCCTTCGATGAAGAAGAACCGACCGCCCGGCTTCAGGTGGCGCGCGACGATCTTCCCCCACGGCTCGAGATCGGGCAGCCAGCCGATCACGCCGTACGACGTGAACACGACGTCGAACTGTTGATCGAGCACCTCCGTCAGCTCGTACAGATCGGTCTGGATGAAGCGGACGTCGACCGCCATCTCGGCCGCGAGTGCGCGCGCCTTCGCGATCGCCACGTCGGAGAAATCGATGCCGACCACCTCGCGCGCGCCGGCGAGCTTGATCCGGATCGAGTCCTGCCCGAAGTGACACTGCAGGTGGAGCACCGATTTGCCGGTGACGTCGCCGAGCCCATCGAGCACCTCCGGGT
>JACCYD010000495.1 GCA_013696695.1 Deltaproteobacteria bacterium
CTGCTGGTTCGCGACACGGTCGCGCGCAAACATCACGCGACCCTCGAAGCCGACCGGACCGCAACGACTGCCGCGACGGTTCCGATCGGCACGACCGCTCCGGTCACCACGATCGCTCCGGTCACGACGTTCGATCCGGTCACCACGATCGCGATCCGTGGCACCCGCGTCGCCGCGGTCGGCGCCGACCGCACGGTCTCGGTATGGGATCTCGCGACCACGATGCGGATCGCCTCGTGGGGCGACGACGACGTTCACGAGGTCGCCTGGCTCGACGAGGACACGCTCGCATGCGCGACCGAAGGTGGTCTCGTGCTGCTGCACGTCGGCGACTGAAATCACGCTGATCCCTCGGCCCGCGTCTCTGTCTCCCGCGGACGCCGAGCTGCCTACTCGCGAAGTCTGCCCGGCATGTACACCGCGTTTCGATCTCGCAGCTTGCACGCGAACGCCGCTGGCCCGCCGCGTGCTCTATCGCTTGGTGCAACGCGATCGCGACCATGGGGCGCGATCGACGCGGCGCAATTCTCATCGAAAGGAGACGTGTCATGAAGAAGGAAATCAAAGGCAACCGCAAGCTGACGCTGACTACCGAGACGCTCAAGACCCTGAACCCGGCCGAGCTCGATCAAGCCAATGGTGGCATCATCTGGACCGTCGTCCCGGTGGCAGTTGCCGTGACCGTGCTGTTCTGCGCGCCGCAACGGGCACGCTGAAGGCGACGATGCGGTCGTGGCTGCCTCGACAACGAGGCGACCACGACAGCATCGAAGTCACGATCACGTTCGCGGCTGCTTCGACAACGAAGCGGCCGCAACGGAGCCGAATCTCGATCGCGTAACGGCTGCCTCGACAACGAGGTCGCCGTTGCGGCGTCGGGTCGACCTATCGCCTCGACAACGAGGTGGCCGTTGCGGCGTTCGAGTCATCGTTCACGTCGCGGTTGCCCGACAACGAGTCAGCCGAATCATCGACACGCACTGGCTGCCTCGACAACGAGGTGGCCGCTGCGGCGGTTCGAGTCGACACGCATTGGCTATCTCGACAACGAAATGAGCGCCGTTGCGGCGTTCGAGTCGACACGCGGTGGCTGTCTCGATGAGGTAACCGTTGACCTATATGGCCCATATGCCTCACCCCCCAAGGGGCCCCAAATGGGTGGATGAGGCCGCCGCGCTATCCCAGCGATCGAACACGCCGGTTCTCGGGCCACACGCACGGGCGCCCGCCGGCGGTTCGTGGGTCTTCATCACAGGGACCCTGCGGAGGGCACAGAGGACACAGACGGCACAGACGGCACGCCACAGACGGCAAGAGCCGACTCAAGAACGAGGATACCGTCGCGACTTTCGCTGCAGCGCCCAGTTCAACGATCACGTCCGGCGTCGCAGCTGTCGCGCGGTCGACACGCGGCGAGACGCGCCGCGGAAGCGCGCCGGACCGTTCGCGAGATCGCGTCACAATCGCGCCAAGGATCCCGAGTGGTTCGGAAGTCTGCATTGACAACTTCGATCGCGTGTGGCTTTTAGTGGCCCATGTTCTTCGTTTCGCGTTCGTCAGGAACCTCATGTCGCCCGGTCGGGGCGACGTGCCGGGACGCGTTCGCGTAAGCCACACGAAGTCATTCTCGTCGGGCCTCGCAGACCTCGCGTCTCGAGGCCCGAATCGTTTTCGGCCGCGCCGCGCGCGTCGCCCGGAAATGATTCCGTGTTGCTCGCCGGCGCATGCCGCGAGGACTCGCCCGCCTCGCATTGGAGGAACGGAATCAATCATGCGCAAGTCCATCGTCAACGTCGGAACCATCGGTCACGTCGACCACGGCAAGACCACGCTGACGGCCGCGATCACCCAGGTGATGGCGATCCGTCACGGCGGCACGCCGCTGCAGTTCGACCAGCTCGACAGCGCCCCGGCCGAGAAGATCCACGGCGTGACCATCAACCTGGCTCACGTCGAGTACGTCTCGCCGAACCGGCGCTACGCGCATGTCGACTGCCCGGGCCACGCCGACTACATCAAGAACATGATCACCGGTGCGTCGCAGATGGACGGAGCCATCGTCCTCGTCGACGCCACGCAGGGAAGCCAGGAGCAGACCCGCGAGCACGTGCTGCTCGCCCGCCAGGTGGGCGTCAAGCACGTCGTGGTGTTCGTGAACAAGATGGATGTCGCCGATCTCGAGCTGGTCGACCTCGTGGTCCTCGAGATCGACGAGCTGCTGCGCGAGCACGGCTACATCGACGCGCCGATCGTGCGCGGCTCGGCGCTCCGTGCGCTGCTCGCCGCGACCGAAGGGCGCCTCGACGACCCGTGGATCGCGACGATCGACGAGCTCGTCGCCACGCTCGACCGTGCGATTCCCGATCCGATTCGCGACCTGACGTCTCCGTTCCTGGTGACCGTCGAAGGTGTTCACACCATCGATGGCATCGGCACGGTGGTGACGGGCTGCATCGGTCGCGGCATCGTGCGCGTCGGCGAGGCGGTCGAGATCCTCGGCCGGCGCGATGGCTCGGTCGGCACGGCCGTCATCACGGGCATCGAGTCGTTCCATCGCGAGCAGACGGAGGCGCAGGCCGGCGAGAACGTCGGACTGCGATTGCGCGGCGTGAAGCGCGACGAGATCGCGCGTGGTCACGTGCTCGCGAAGCCCGGCTCGATCCAGCCGCACCGCGCATGCCGTGCCGAGCTGTACCTGCTGACCACCCGCGAGGGCGGTCGTGCTCGTCCGGTCCGTGCCGGCTATCGCCCGCAGCTGTTCGTTGGTGCGCTCGACGTCACCGCCACCCTTGCACTCGACACCGAGCTCGCGCCCGGTGCACGTGCGGAGGTCGCGATGACGCTCGATCGCCCGGTCGGTATCGAGGCCGGTGTTCGGTTTGCCCTGCGCGAAGGCGGCAAGACGATCGGCGCCGGCGTCGTTACGACGGTGGTGGGCTAGCGACGGTCAGAGCGACCGAGCGTGTCGGAACGCTTGCCGGCACTCGCGGGACTCTCGCGGTGCTGGTCCGGTGCTCGTCCGGTGCTCGGACGAAACGTCCGAGTACCGGACGCTCGCGTTCGAGCGAAGTTGTTCGGGCGACAAATGCAGTGGCCGCCGGATGGTCCGGAGGTAGCGCTCGAAAGGTCCCGCAAAGGCGGGCTCGAGCTCTACGTTTGTTCGACCAAGCCCTCGAGAGTGGGTCCTCTCGGGGGTGTTTTTGTTTTAGCGCGCGATCTCGACGTTCGTGTCGGGGTCGACGACTTGTACCGACCACTGATGTTCCACCGGCTTACCTACGCCCTGCGACGTGGTGGCTCCGATGGACAGGGCAGTCAACAGGACTGCTGCTGCGATAAAGACCGCGTCCTTCCAACGGTCTCGACCATGGCGATGCTCGATCTGCTTCAGGTTGCTCATACTGTCTCCCTCCAGGCGAAAGAACTTCCACTATAGAAATTACCAAACGCGATCGGGGGTGTCACGCAAAACACCCGAAACGATCGTCGACGCGATCTACTTTTTCACGTCGACACGTCGCGATGTGTGCCGCGCCGAGAGAGCGCCACCTACATGAGCCGATGCGCACCGACGAGCGCCTGACACGATCGCCACGCTCGTCGAGAAATCGCGACGCGGCGCGACCGCGTGTGCGACGCGTGCGACTACGTGTTGCGCGCTTCCGACCAGCATCGAACGTCAACCGCACGCCGCCTGTACGCGACCCGTGGCGGATTGCATTCCCACTGTTTCAGCTCGCCCGTTCACGCCAGCTGCACGACGACCGTGTGCTTGGACGGGTGCGAGCGTTACTGATGAGCGCAAGCGCGACGTGCGCCAACGCAGCTGCTCGCCACAGTTGCGATAGCGTCGGTTGCGGTTACCGAATTAGATCGACACGACGTTCGTGATCGTCTTCGTCATCGGCGGGCGGTCGGACGGGCTCATCTTCGACAGGTTCACGCTGACGAGCTTCGAGACGCCGGGCTCCTGCATGGTCACGCCGTACAGGATGTCGGCGGCTTCCATCGTCCGCTTGTTGTGCGTGATGACGATGAACTGCGAACGGTCCGTCATCTCGCGCACGATCTCGTTGTAGCGATCGACGTTCGCCTCGTCGAGCGGTGCATCGACTTCGTCCAGGATGCAGAACGGCGACGGCTTGATCAGGAAGATCGAGAATACCAAGGCGACCGCGGTCAGCGCCTTCTCGCCGCCGGACAGCTGGTCGACGGTGACGTTCTTCTTGCCGGGCGGCTGCGCGAAGATCTCGATACCGGCTTCGAGGAGATCGCCCTCGTCGCTGGACAGCGAGAGCGCGGCATACCCACCACGGAACAGCCGCGGGAACACTTCCTTGAACGTCGCATTGACCGCGGCGAACGTGTCCTTGAACAGCTTGCGGCTGGTCTTGTTGATCTTGTCGATCGCCTTCGCCAGCTGATCGACCGCCCGCTCGAGATCGATCTGTTGCGCCGACAGGAACTCGAACCGCTTCGAGACGTCTGCGAACTCGTCGATCGCCGTCAGGTTGATGTCGGTCCCCATCCGATCGATCAGCTCGCGCAGCTCGGTCAGGCGGTTGTCCTCGGCATCCGTGACCAGCCCGCGCTGGTGGAAGTCCGGCAGGACATCCTCGATGTCGAGCTGGTAACGCTCCGACACCTGATCGCCGACGACCTTCTTGGTCATCGCGATCTGGCCGGATCGCAGCTCGAGCTGGCCGAGCTCGTTCGCCAGCGCATCACCGCGGGTGCGCAGCTCGCGCGCATCGAGCTCGATCTCCGACAGCGCCGCGAGGCGCGCCTGATAAGTAATCCGGCCGGCTTCGAGCTCGCACGATTCCGCTGCGCGCTCTTCGCGCGTGGTGGCTAGCTCGGCCGCCAGGCGCTCGCAGCCTTCACGCAACGAGGTGGTGCGCCGCACCGATTCCTCGCACTCCGAACGCAGGCGCTCGACGCGCGCCGAGAGCTCGGCATCGGTCTGCGCGAGCCGCAACGTCGCGGCCTCGACCGCCGAGCGTTGCGCCTCGAGCTGCGCGGCACGCACGCGCACTTCCGTCAGCACCTGCGCCAGCTCCTCGAGCCGCTCGCGATGGCCGGCGAGCGCAGCGATCAGATCCAGCTGGACCTGTTCGAGCTCGCGCTGTTCCGCGGTGGCGCGTTCGAGGCGCTCGCGATTGATGGCCTCGTCACCGGCGATCCCGGCCAGCCGCTGATCGAGCTCGAGCTGCTCCTTGGAAAGCTGCCCCAGGCGATCGCGCTGCCGTTCGAGCTCGCCGCGCACACGCGCGTCATCCTTTTCGTGGCCGACGATCGCGACCTCGCCCTCGTGGACCTGCTTGCGCAGGCCGTCGATGGCCTTGGTCAGTTGCGCCAGCTCGGCCTTCGCCGTGATCAGCCGGTGCATCGCCTCGGACAGATCGTGCTCCAGCCGCCCGACGATCTCGTGTAGCTCGCGAATCTCGCGCTTCTGCGCCAGCACGCCGGCGCCCTGCGCCTCGCGCGAGCCACCGGCAACCACACCATCTTCATCGACGACATCGCCATCGAGCGTGACCAGCCGATCGCTGACGCCGCGGTCGTACAGGGCGATCGCCCGCTGGAGGCTATCGACGACGATGGTCCGCCCGAGCAGCCGCTTGCCGACATCGGCATAGCCATCGGCGAACCCGACCAGATCGATCATGCGACCCAGCACGCCCTCCCCCACCGTGTCATCGCCCGCACGCATGCCGCTGGCGCCACCGGCGACGATCGCGCCCATCAGCTGCGTGCGATCCTCGAACTCGATCGCGGCGTGGTGACGCTTCGGTGCGCTGGTGTCCACGATTCGGAGCGACGACTGCGAATCCTCGAGCCCGCCGATCGCGCCGGCATTCGGAGTGAGGTGGCCCAGCGCTTCCGCGACGAACATCTCGGTCAGGTGCTGCACCAACCGCGACTCTTCGAGTGCGGTCGCCGCAAGGTTCGCATCGGCGGCGAGCGACTGCGCCCGAAGGGCTGCCCCGCACGCTGCGAGCGAGACGTCGGCCACCCAGCTGCTGTCGCCCGCGATCGAGTCGACGCTGGACATCGACGTAGCCGTCGCGACCACGTCCGTGCCGATCGTGTTGTCGATCGTCGCGTCGAGCGACGTCGTCGCGCCTGCGGGCGTCGCGCCATCGAGCATCGCGCCGGTCGCGCGAGGCGTGGCGGCGGTGAAGAAGGTCGCGTCTGCGAACAGCGAGGC
>JACCYD010000498.1 GCA_013696695.1 Deltaproteobacteria bacterium
GCCCCGGATCGCGTGGCGGCCAAGCGGCTTGGCGAGGCGTTCTCCGCCTATCACCGCGGCGACCTGGTAGCCGCGAGCACCCAGCTCTCCGGCCTCGATGTCGAGCGCCTTGCGAATCGCGACTACGTGTGGTGGCTGCGCGGCATGGTCGCCCTCCGCACCGCAAACCTCGATGCCGCCCGCAAGGCCTTCGAACAGCTCGACAAGCAAGAGGGCTCGAGGTTCCGTCGCGAAGCACCGTGGCGCCTCGCCGACCTCGCGTGGGAACGCGGCGATCGCGCGGTGGCTGCGAAGGCCTACGCAAAGCTCGTCGGTCTCCCGGTCGAGCCTGGTGGCCCCGAGAAGCCGGGTAACCCCGGCGGCGATCTCGGCACCGCGCTGTTCCGGATCGCCGAGACCAAGACCGGCAAGCCCGCACTCGCGGCGTATCGCGCGTTCTTGCTCGGGTATCCCGCGCACCCGCTCGCCGCACGGGCGGAGCGGCTGCTCGCCGAACGCGGCGCTCCGGCGCTCACCTCCGCCGAGCGCCTCGAGCGCGCGAAGCGACTGACCGACGCGCACCTGTGGGACGAGGCCGTCGCCGAGATGTCGCTGCTCGACCCGGCGACGCTCTCCGACGAGGATAAGCGCCAGCGCGACTACTGGCTCGGCACCACGCTGTTCAAGATGCGGCGCCGCTACGACGAGTCCGCCGAGCTGCTCCTCGGTGTCTATCCCAAGATGGGCGCCTCGGCCGCGGAGGCAATGTTCCATGGCGGGCGAGCGAAGTCGCGCTCCGATCAGGATGACGAGGCGATCGCCTGGTACCGCAAGGTCGTCGCCGCGTACCCGAAGACCAGCTACGCCGAGGAAGCGCAGTTCCTGTCGGGCTGGCTCGAGTTCAATCGCGGCAAGTACCGCGAGGCACTCGGCCCGCTCGAGGACCTACTTGCCCGCTATCCGAAGTCGAAGTGGGTGGACGAGTCGCTGTGGTTTCTCGGCATGGCCCACTACTTCCTCGGCGAGTGGCCGAAGGCGCGCATCCGCCTGGTCGCGCTCGCGAAGCTGGGCGGCTCGCTCGAGGCCGGCAAGGGCATGTACTGGCTGGCTCGGCTCGACGAGAAGCTCGGCGCCAAGCCCGACGCGATCGCGAATTACACCCGCACCCTGCAGCGCTATCCGTTCAGCTGGTACGCGCTGCTGTCCCGCGCCCGGCTGAAGGCCCTCGACGTCGAGCTCGGTCCGTTCGGCGTCGCCGACCCGCAGCGCCGTGGTGGCAAGCTCGCCGCCACCGCTGACGAAGCCCTCGCCGAGGACGAGCTGATCCGCCGCGCCGACGAGCTGATCGCGGCGAACCTCATGGTCGATGCGGGCAACGAGCTCGAGCGTGGTGAGCGCGCGTTCCTCAAGCGTGTCACTAACGCGGCAGGAGCCGCGGGTGGCGGGAAGGGAGCCGCGGTCGCGATGCTGCTCGACCGCTACACCAAGGCGGGTAACTTCAACCGCCCGTGGATGCTCGCGATCACGTAGAACGGCGGTGCCCTCGATGGCCCGCCGGTCGACGATGCCCGGCGCTGGTGGGAGAACGCCTATCCGCGCGCCTACCGGGGCTTGATCGAGAAGTATCAAACGCTCGGAGGTAACCCCGAAGGCTATCTCTACTCGATCATGCGCAAGGAGTCGGGCTACGACCCGCACGTGCTGTCCTACGCCGATGCGCAGGGTCTGATGCAGATGATCCCGGCGACCACCAAGCGGGTCGCGAAGGAGCTCGGGCTGCCGTACGACCCGGGCCGGCTCTACGAGCCCGCGTACAACATCCAGACGGCCAGCTGGTACATCGGCAAGCTGCTCGCAAAGTTCAAGACGCAGGTCCCGCTCGCGGCCGGCTCGTTCAACAGCGGACCGCGCCCGGTGATGAGCTGGATCGACAAGCACGGCGACCGTCAGATGGACGAGCTCGTCGAGCTGGTTCCGTTCACCCAGACCCGCGAATACATGAAGAAGGTCACGGAGAACTACGCGCGCTATCGCTACCTCTACAACAACGAGGTCTACGAGCAGCCGCTCAGCGTCGACAAGAACTACGTCCGCGATCAGCTCACGTACTGAGCGCGATCTGTTCGATGCGCGCCCGGGTCGCGCCGTCTCGTCGCGATCTCGTCGCGTGCTCGCCACGAGAATCGCCTTGACGACTCGCGCGTTGACGTCATGTTGCGACTATGAGCCACGACGAGCTGGTAGAGCAGTTCGCGCGAGAGCACCGCTATCGCGGCGTGCTGGTGGTTTCGGCGGTGATCGGAATCATCGCGAGCGCCGTCGTCGGCATCGCGTTCACCCTCGGTCAGCTCGAGATCTGGGAGACTCGCAGCTCGAACGAGCGCGGCGCCTTCGGCTTGTTCGTGCTGCCGTTCGCCGTCTCGATGGTGATCGGTGGTGGCGTCTACAAGGCGCTGCTGGCGCGGCGACCTGGTCGCTCGCGCCGCTAAGCAGTCGCTAGACCGCTTTGATCGCGGACACGTCGAAGTGCGGCCCGGTCATGCCGATGCCCATCTGGTCCTTGTCGACCTTGCCGTCGACCTCCGCCTGGAGCCCGTCCTTGCAGCCGTCGATCTTGCCAACCAGCTGGTAGGTCTCGCCCTTGTCGGTCTCGAGCGTCCAGTGGCCGCCGGCCATGTCGTTACGGCGAATGGTGCCCTTGAGCTTCATGAGGGAACGATAGCCCCTCGGAGGTGATGCGGCCAGTCGCGCCCAGGCTCGGCTTCAATCCGAGCTGGTGTCCCGTCGAGACGCAAAGGACGAAGGGCGGTTTGGGTCTGACCTCTGTGCCACTGCGACTCTGTGTTGATTCTCCGATCCGAAACAAACACAGAGGCACAGGGCGCTGAGACCGGAATCCGACACTGGTTCGGTGCTGCGGCTTTGGACTCGCGTTTCGGAGAACGTCGCGGCCACCACGACCTCGCCAGGCTCCTTGTCCGCGGGCCGGTTGGCGACAAACGAAAACGACCGCCAAGGATGGGCGGTCGGGTCTTTTTACGGTGTGGCTGGCGGCGGATCTGCCGGCTTCGGATCGGCGGGCGGCGGGTCTGCCGGCTTCGGATCGGCCGGCTTCGGATCCGCCGGCTTCGGTGCGGGCGGCCTGGGCCTTGGCGCGACGGCTGGTTTCGGCTGCGGCGCGGGCGGCGGCGCGTCCGGCGGCGTGGGCGCTTCCGGTGGAGGCGCCACGGCGGGCTTCACATCCGGCGGAACCAGGCCCGCGAGCGAGACCTCGGCACCTACCTGCTCGGGTTGATTCGGGCACTCGACCTTGATCGCCTTGTCGTCGACTTGCGTGGCCTTGCACGTGAGCTTCGAGGCGCTGCCCTTCACGGCAACGTAGACCGAGGAGTCGGCCTTGATGTCGGGATCGAGCTTCGTGGTCTCGGTGGCCTTGAACGTCACCGTCAGGATCGGCGCCGGCGCGAGCGAGAACAGCACGTCGCCTTCGTTCACCTTGCCCGGTTTCGCGGTCATCGTGACGTCGCCATCGGCGGCCGCCTTGATCGAGACCTTGTCCGCCGCTGCCTGCTTCTTGTCGAGCGCTTCTTTCTTGGGGACCAGCGCCGTCTCGGCTTTTTCGAGCTTGAGCTTGGCCTCGGGCTCCTTGGCGAGGTTGCTGCTGCGCGCGGCCTCGAGGAGGACCTTCGCGTCGGCGACATCCTTCGCGAGCTTGTCGTGATCTTTTTGCGCGGCCTCGAGCTCGCGCGCGGCTTGCTTGCCGCCGGCGAACCACACGAGCACCTGATCGCGCTTGACGCTCTTCTCGGCCTCGACGGATTCGATCACAGCAGCGGCAGGTGCCTTGACCTCGATCACCGCCGGCGTCTCCGCAACGAGCTTGATCGGCTCGGGCGGGGGCGGCTCTTTCTTGACCACGGGCGGCGTCACCGGCTGGGTGGTCGCGCCCGTCTTCGTGGCGTCCTCGTTCGACGCCTTGAGTACGTGCTTCCACACCATGTACACGCCGAACACGGCGAGCAGCACGACGAACAGGATGATCAGGCGCGTGGTGACACGCGACGGCCCGGTCGGCGCGATCGGGTGCTTCTCCGCTGGCTTCTCGACCGGCGTGACCGGCTTGGTGACGATGGCGGCCTTCTCGACCGGCTTCGCCTTCTCGATCGGCTTGGCCTGCTCGACCGGCTTGGCCTTCTCGATCGGCATGGCGACCACCGCCGGCTTCTCGATCGGCTTGGCCTGCTCGATCGGCTTGGCCTGCTCGAGCGGCTTGGCCTTCTCGATCGGCTTCGGCTCGATCGCCGGCTCGCCGATCGCGTCCAGCACATCCTTCGGCACGTCGACGGCGGACATCACCTTTGAAGCGCGAACGGCTTCCTTGACGTCGGCGGCGCCGACGGCCATGTGATCGCTGAGATCGAGAGAGACGTCGGTGGCCTGAGGGACTGACGCCGGAACCGGAGTCGCGCGGCCCGGTGCGCCCAGCGTGACGTCCTCGGCAGCCACCTTCGCCACCTTTGGCGTTTGAGCACCCGGTGCGCCGAGCGCGTACTCCTCAGCCGGTGTGGCATCCGAGATC
>JACCYD010000503.1 GCA_013696695.1 Deltaproteobacteria bacterium
GATCGGTGAACTTCGACAGCGAATCCTCGAGCTCGCGATTCGCGGCCCCGAGCTCGCGCTGCGCTTCGGCGACGACGGCCTCCGCCGCGATGCGTTCCGCCGATGGCGGTGACGAGATCTTGACCGCGCCGCCATCGGTCGGTGCGTCGAGGCGAGCCTGGATGCGCTGGCGCTGCCGCTCGAATGCGTAGAGCCGCGGGTTGCCGGTGGGGGTGATCTTCCTGGCGTTGGCGTCGCGCACCGCGCGGATCGAGGCGCCTTCGGACCCACCGGGCTGCGTCGTCTCCTGCGCGAACTCCGGGTGCTTCGCGAGGAACGAGGCGAGGGCGAGCTCGTTCGACTTGAGCTCCTTACCGGCGGCTTCCTTCTGCGCGACCACGAACTCGACGGTGCGCCGGGCGGTCTCGTTGCGCAGCGACTCGTCCTTGTCCTGCAGGAGCTTGGTCAGCTTCTCGACCACCAGCTTCGCGCGCTCGGGATCGACGTCGGTGAACACGATGCGGAACGAGCCCGCGCCACGCGGCTGGAGCTTGACGGCCTGGCGCAGCTTGTCGACCTTGAGGTCGATATCGGGTTCTTGCGGATACGGATCGAGCTTGGGATCCGTGAGGATCGGCTCGAGCTGCGGGCGCGCGACGAGGATCTCGCCGTACTTCTCGGCGATGTTCCGCTGGGCGATCTCCTCGCGTTGCTGCGACAACAGCGGCGAGCTGATCTGCTCCTGGTAGTACAGCGTGGACCAGGACTGGAACTTCCGGTCCTTCATCATCACGAACAGCAAGGAGAGGGCGCCGCCGATCACCGCGAACACGGCGACGAGCCACCAGTAGCGCAACGTCTTGCGACCGAGGTCGACCAGACGCTGCAACCGATCGCGTGGAGTTACCGCTGAGATCGCCATCGGAGAAAAGATGGTACACGAGCGCGAGCAGCGCCACGCGCGTCCAGGGAGCCAACGTGGTCCCCTTGAAAATTAGGCACATGGCCTAGTACCGGGAGCCCGAGGCGCGTCACGTCATCGGTCTCGTGAACACGCGGATCGAACGCCCCCAGCACCAGGGCCGCCCCCAGTAACGACCCGGTCCCGATCACCGCGATGATCATCGCGAGGATCATTCCGGACTGCTCGACTCGCTCCGGCCTGACCTGGTCGACCACGCTGATGGTGATGTCGAGCTTCGCTTCCGTGATCCGATCGGCGAAGGCGTCGGGGCTCATGTCGATCTGCTTGAGGGTCTCGGACACCTTCTTCTTGGCCTGCGTGAGGTTGGCGATGTCGACCACCATCGTCGCGGCCTTATCGTTGTTGCCGGCGCGCTTGGCCGTGTCGAGTGCGTTCTGTTTGGCGGCCAGCTCGCCGTCGATCTCTTCGAGCCGCACCGCGTTCTGATCGCGCATTTCCTGAATCTCGCTTGCGAGCTGACCCGAGACCTTCTTGCGCTCCGCATCGTGGGTCGCGATCGCGACCTGCGCGAGATCGAGTGCGATGTCGTACGCCACGTCGGGATCCTCGTCCGAAAGCTCGAGACCGATGCGCGCCGACTTGCGAGCCTCGGCATCGTCATCGTCGAAGTACGCGAACGAGTTCTTCCAGATGAAGATCTCGAGCTTGTCGCGGAACGTCTCGAGGGCGAATGGCTTGCCGACGCGTTCGACGCGACCGGGCATGCGACGCTCGATGATCTTCAGCACCTCGCCATCGGGCAGCAGCACGTTCGCGACGTACTCTTTGAGCTGGTCGAACGGGATCGAGAGATCTCGATCTTTGCCGAGCGCGCCCTCGCTCATCGCGAGCACGACGTCGGCGGTGTACATGCGCTTCTTCATCGCGAACTTGTAAGTGACAGCAGCAGTGACCAGGAGCGCGAGCGCGATCACGGGAAGGGGACGCACGATCGTGCGCCGCCGGATTCTCTGCAACTCGGCGACCATTCCGAGACGCGTCGGCTCTTCCTCCGCGTACCAGTCGGGAGTCGGTTCGGGTTTGCGCCGCAGATTCACGTGTTCCCCACGCTAGCACTGCACGCATCCTTCAGCACCGCGTAGAGGGCCGCGGCACTCGCGTCCCAACCACCCCGCGCACCGAGCGCTGCAACCACAGCCGGATCGTAGGGTGTTCGCAACGCGACGGCCAACGCGGCGCCGAGCGCCGCCGAATCGCGCGGCGCCGCGAGCACGCCGAGCTCGGTTCGCGCCAGCACGTCGGGGACCCCACCGACCGCCGTCGCCACCACGCGACGTCCGCACGACAGCGCCTCGAGCACCACGTTCGGCGTGCCCTCGTTATGGCTCGGCAACACCAGCAC
>JACCYD010000649.1 GCA_013696695.1 Deltaproteobacteria bacterium
CGCCATCGAAGCGTCACCGCCGATCCCAGCGCCACCTCCCACGGTCGCGACGCGACGAGCGCGAATCCTCGTGATCGATGATGAGCCGCTGATCGGCAGAGCGATACGCAGGATCCTCAAGGACCACGACGTCGCGGTGGTGCACCGCGCCATCGATGGTCTGGCGCATATCCGCGCCGGCGAACACGTGGATCTGATCGTCTGTGACGTCATGATGCCGGAGCTCAGCGGCATGGATGTCCATGCGGAGCTCGCTCGATCGGCGCCGGCTCTCCTCGATCGCATCCTGTTCGCGACCGGTGGCACGTTCACTCCGTCCGCGCAGCACTTCCTGTCGCGGCCTGACATTCGCTACATCGACAAGCCGATCGACGCAAAAACGCTGCGCGACGTCGTCGCCAGGCTCCTGGCCGAGCACCCTCGAACATGAATGGCGCCTCCCCTCACCTCCTCGGCAGCACGACGTTGCATCCGCCGGAGGTCTCTCTGACCGTGCCATCGGTGCCGACCAGCTCGACACCATTCCAGTCGGCGATCGGTAGCGTCAGCGCCCTGCCATCCTTGCGCGCCGTCACCTCGGTCATCTCGAAGCCGCCCGCTTTGTCCGGCCACGCCTCGACGATGTAGAGCTTGCCGTCCATCACGATGATCGGGAATTCGTGGTCCCCGGTCTTCCGCACGCACGCGTAGCTCTCGTAGCCCTGAGACCCCGCGATCGCCGCGACGAGCTTCGCGCGCTCGCCGCAGTTGGCGTACTTCTGCGCGTACGACGTGTGCCATTCGCCCAGCTTCTTCTTGTAGTCGTCGAGCGTGAGCTTGCCGTCGAGGTAGTCGATCAGGATCTGATTGAACGCCGACGCGGCCTGCGCGCGATACGTCGGGAACGCGCGGCTCTCTGCCTCGAAGTAGTTGGTCCTGAAGCAGGTCGGCTTCCTGCCGACGGCCGCCCAGTACTCCTTCACCTTCGCGTGCGGGTCCTGCGGCGCTGCGACGAACATCAACGGCGACTCGAACGGGATCGCGGGCAACGCGCACGTCGAGAGCGCGACCGACGCGGAGAGCCACGCGGGCGCGGCTGCCGTCACGCCGAAGCTGTCGGGGGTGAGCCCGAGCTGGGAGGCCGCCTCGGCGAGCGCGGCGTGCTCTGGCGCATCGATGCAGAGCGTGCCGCCGTCGAGCTCGATGCACCGTGGCAGCCCGGGGATGCTCGCGAGCATCGAGTCGGGCGGCGACTCGAGCTCGCAAACGGAGCCGGACGCGAGCATCGGATCCAGCATCGGATCCAGCATCGGATCGAGCGCCGGTGCGAGCATCGGATCGAGCGCCGGTGCGAGCATCGGGTCGGCTAGCGCCTGGTACGGGTAGGCGTAGAAGTCATCGATCGCAACGAGCGCGCAGGTGGTGTCGTAGACGTCGAGCACGTGGAGGGTCTCGTACTCACCCTCCATGGTGGGGGCCGCCATGACGTGGGCGGGCACGAGTGCGCAAAGCAGGAGGTATCGACAGGACGGCTTCATCACCTTCATGTTCGACACGACGTCGCGTCAGCTTCCCCACAACCTTTACGGGCTGTGATGCAGCGCGCGTCGTCGACTGATCTGCCGCGTCGCTCGTAGCGGTTCGAGCCGTCACCTCGTCGCGTCGGACGCGATCGCGGCGAGCGCATCGGTCATCTTGGTCACGATCGCGTGCTCGGCGAGACCGTGGGTTGCGACCATCGACGCGGGACGCCGATAGGCGACCTGCACGATCTCGCCCGCCTTCCAGACCACCAGCCGAAGGGGAAGGTCGAGGGCGAGCGACGGCGCGAGCAGCATCAGCTGTGTCCCCGCCTTCGGGTTGCCGAAGACCAGCACCGTGCTCGGCGGCAACTCCTGCCCTGCGGTGGCGGCAGCCGCGGCGTGGTCGATGCGTTGCACGATCGCGAAGCCACGAGCTTCGATCGCAGTCACTGCGCGCGACAACGTCTCGGTGTGATCGTGAGCGCCCCGCGCGATCACGAGGTCGGACATGGCGGGCTTCGCAGACGCTGGTTGTGCCGGTGCGAGCGGTGGACAGGTCGCTGGTGCACGCGTGCACCCGGCAAGCATGGCCAGGACGATCAGGTGTTGCATTGCCGGATCCTACGTGACGAACGACCCGCGATCGTACGACCGAGAGTCGGGGCACGACCGGGGAACATGCCAACGCGCGTCTCGCGGCTTACTCGACACCGATGCACGGAGTACCGAATTCGATCCGTTTGGTCTGGGTACAATTCACGAGCGTTGGCATGCAATGGAAGCCATCGCGTGTCGTGTTTGGATGGCAATACGCGATCCGATGAGCGGAGCATGAAGGCCCACCTTCAGGTTTCGACTCGCAGACGGTCTTCGCACGATGGCACGTGCTGTCGTTGCACCACCACTC
>JACCYD010000541.1 GCA_013696695.1 Deltaproteobacteria bacterium
CTTCGTCGCTCTCCACGTGCTGGGCGTTGTCGTCTGCATGGCGGTGGGGCCGTGGCAGCGGATCTGGCTGTGCTCTGCACTCGGGTTTGCCGTCGGGCTCGCATGCATGGTGTTTGTTTCGCTGGGGCCGCTTCTCCTCGGGGCATTCAACTTCGGGGTCATGGCGGTTCTCTACGCGACGTTGCTTGGCGTCTGCATCAGCGTGGCGGTGAACCGACAGCGATGGACTCGACGCACGCTCCAGGCCGCAGGCATCGGCGTGCTCGGGTTCGCGGCCCTGTGCTTCCCGTTCTGCTACTGGAACTTTTCCGCGTTCAGCTACGACTCGCACATGTTCGTGATGTACGGGCGCGCGATCGGCGCCGACGGTCACCTGTCCTCCGACATGCTCCAGCATCTCGACAAGTGGGGGATGTTTCAGGTGGTCGCTCACGCGATGAGCGCGTTCGTCAAACAGGACTACTTATATGGTTTGGCGCCGGCCTTCGCGGTGTCGATGCTGGCGACGTTCGCGGTGGTGCTCGGTGAAGCGCTCGGCGAGCTGCGCGTAGGGACGCGCCACAGAGCTCTCTGGATCTGCCTCGCCGTCATCGTGTTGCTGGCCATTCCATTGTTTCGGTTCCACGTCGTGTACGTCCACAGCAACATGGGGTCGTCGGGCTACCTGTTGTTCTTCGTCACGATGTTCTGGCTCGCGGAGGTCAAGAACGACGCGTCCTATCTCCCGATCGCGTTCTTGTCCTTGCTCGCGTTCACCGTCCTCCGCGTCGAGGCAGTTCCCTTCGCGCTCGGATTCCTCCTCCTGACCGTGATGACCACGCGCGTTCCACGGCAACAGATCGTCCGCTGGTATCTGCTCTACACCGTCGTGCTCGTGGCGTGGTTCGCATTGCTCGCGTCCATCGTGCCCACCGACTCGGTCTACTTGACGCCGAAGAAGTGTCTGCTGTTCGCCGCGGCGATCGCGCTGCTGTTCGCGTACTGGTTGGTACGAGATCGCTGGTGGTTTCGCCGGCTCACTCCGTACATTCCACATCTCACCGTGGTGGCGTGCGGCCTGGGCATCGTCGCGGCCTACCTGACCAACGAAGCGAACATGCGCGAGTCCGCAGAGATCTGGCTCGACGATCTGTGGACCTCGACGTGGTGGGCCTCGATCTGGAAGTACGTCGTGGTCCTCGCGATCGTCGGCGTGTTCCTTCCGGCGCCGCCGTTTCGCAAGTCGCTGGTGCTCGGCGTCTGGCTGTTCTTCGGCCTGATCCTGATCTTGTCATCGACGGGGACGGCCTTCGGTCCAGACATCGATGGCTCGCTGATCCGGATGACCATTCACATCCTGCCGATCGTGGTGTTCTACGGAGCGCTCAAGTTCGCACCGCTGCTGGCCGCGACGCGCGAGCGATAGACGGCCTCGGGCACGATGTAGAGCGGGTCAGCGTCACCGATCGTCGAGACGAACACGTACGTCTTCACGTCGCGATCTCCCGCGAGCACGTAGAGCTTGCGCTTCTGCAGCACACCTTTATCCGAGGCCTTGGTCTCCAGATCTTTCCACGCCGCAGCTGGAACCGGCTCGATGTCGGCGAGGACCGTCACGCGGGCTCGCCCGACGTTCTCCAGCTGCCACTTGAGCTTCTCGAGCGAGGGACCGACGAGCAGCTCGATGTCTTCGAACACTCGTTCGATCAGGTAGAAGGCGGCGAGCTCGCCGGAGATCACGTGGCTTCGATTCCTCGACGCCTGCGTGACGAGGTTCTTCGACCAGATGATCTGGTGACGAATGTTCGGCAGGCCGTGCTTGATGCGCACCACGTGCCGGACCTGCGTGAAGACGAGATAGAGCCCGATGATGATCACGCCCCAACCGATCACCGGCCGTGCGATCGGCCACCGGTCTGACCAGCGCAGGTGGAACGGGATGGTTTCCGGCATTACTTCGGTCTCACGAGAAGAAGCTGAGCCCACCAATGATTATCACCTCGGGACGGCTCTCGACTGTCCGCGCCAACCACGCGTTGCCAGCCAGCCACGAGCTTCGCCCATCGGGTGGGCGACGACACGATGACGCTGTTGTCGATCCACTGCGTCGGCGGTAGGAGTGGCTCGGGATCGGGATACTCGCTCCTGGTCGCCTTCCGGATATAGACGTACGGCGGCGCGGGGCGCGGCTCGGCCGTACCGTCGAGGACGAGCTCCTCGCGATCGAGGAGCAGCGGCGCCATGCGATGCACGTAGTACGGCGAGATCACCACCGGCGTACCGGGATAGAGCTCGTGCGCGTGATCGAGCGCGGCGAGGAACGCTCGCACGTCCCGAGTCCGGTAGATCGTGCCGGCCATCGGAAGCGCCGACCGACATTCGAACACGCCGAGGATCACCAGCGCGGACACCAGGGCCAGTCGCGTGCGAGCGCGGGGACGCCTCGCCTTCCAGCGTTCCAGCAGGATGCTCGCGGCGACCGCGGTCATCACGGCTGCCGGCAGGATCACGATCGCGTAGTACCTGCCCTGGATCGGTGGCGGCAGATATTCGGAGAAGCTGGTCGATCCGATCGTCGAGTAGAGCGCTGGGAACCACAGGAACATCATGATCCCGGCGTTGCGGGCGCGCGTGAACCCGTACGCGACCGCCCCCGCGATCAACAGCCACGTGCTCACGGGCATCCATCTCGTCAGATGGCGGGCCGCATAACCGAGCCTGGCGAGCGGCGTCTCTCCCTCTTCGAGCATCACGACGCGCAGCTCTGGCGCGGCGTCCGAGAGATACGTCAGGCGGTTGACCCACTCCCCGGTCAACCCGCGCAAGACGACGAGCTCGAGCGCGAACACGGCGGCGATCCCGAGCGTGAAGATCGCGCCGTTCTGGATCCACACCAGTGCTCGGAAGCGCGGTCCGGCGAACATGATGTAGACCGCGGCGGGCACCGTCAGGATCACCGCCGTCTCCTTGCACCAGTAACAGAACCCCACCATCGCACCGGCGAGGAAGTAGCCGATGAAGCGTTGCTTGCTCCACGACGTCAGCCGGACTCCCGGATCCGCATAGCGGCGTGTCGCGACCAGCGCGATCATCGACAGACCTACACAACACGCGGCGGAGTTA
>JACCYD010000558.1 GCA_013696695.1 Deltaproteobacteria bacterium
TCCTGCGGCTGCGCAAGCAGCACATGTGGCGTACCGCCATGGTGCTGCAGGAGCTCGAGCAGGAGATCTCGGTCAACAATCGACTCGAGGCGCAGATCAACGATCTCGATCTCCTCGATCGTCGCCACCGCAACCTCGAATCCGAGATCGATTTCCAGTCGCTGCGGCTCAAGAAGATCCAGCGGCTGATGGACGATCCCTCGACGACGGCCGCGATGAAGGTTCGGCTCGAGGAGGAGCGCAAGCTGGCGCGCGGCGCGATCGATTCACTGCGCGATCGCGCGAACCTGATGGAGAGCGAGGTCGACTCGCTCGAGGCGCGGATCGATCGTGCCTTCAACCCGCACTGGGGCTCGTGCCTGCGCGAAGGCAACGAGAACTCGCGGTTCGGCGAGCAGGTCAACGACTATGCCGATCTCTACACGTCGCGGGTCTCGAACTTCGGCCCGTATTCGCCGCTGCGCTACTTCCGCGCCCCGCGGCGGCCGATGCCTCACGAGGTCTGACCGTGACGTGCGTCTCTCGTCGATGACTCCGTGAGGGGTGCGTTCCATCGCCGGCGGTGCGCCGAGGAGTGTTATCGTCGTGTGGTGCGTGCGCTGATCGTGCTGACCATCGCGGCCTGCAACTACTCACCGCAGGCGGCGGCACCGGGCGGCGACTCGGACGGTCCGGCCGGTGATGGTGGTCCGCCGGATACCGGTGATGCGCCTCCCGATTCATTCGTCGGTCCCCCACCCACGCCGTGCGTGACGCGCTGGCTGACCGACGACCTGGATTTCGCCAACCCGGCGTTCCTCCGGCAAGGTGGCGACAACCTCGCGACGACGGCCGACGAACGCGATCCGTTCCTGTCGTCCACCGAGCTCGAGCTGTACTACACCAAGGCCGGTAGCGGCGGTGACCTCGACGTGATCGTCGCGACGCGCAGCTCGCTCGCTTCGCCGTTCGGATCGCTCGGGTCGACGAGCACCTCGCTCTCCGATTCCAATCTTGGAGACGGCAAGGTGACCATGACCGCGGACGATCTCACCGCGATCGTGTCCTCGTTGCGCGCCGAAGGAGAGGGCAACTTCGACTTCTGGCAGGCGACGCGCACCGCCGCGGGCACCCAGGCGTTTCCGACGCTCACCCAGACCTTCCTCGCCGAGGTCAACGACAACGACCAGCAGCAGGATCCGTATCTGTCGGGTGACGGCCTGCGGCTGTACTACGCCGCCAGCTCTCCGCAGAAGCTCGTCGTCGCATCGCGCGTCGCGCAGCTCGCGAGCTTCGGTGCACCGGTCGACATCCCGGTGATCAACGATGGTGACGGCAGTGCCGACCCGACGCTGAGCGGCGACGAGCGCGTCATCCTGTTCACGTCGAGCCGGGCGGGCGGCGACGGCCTCACCGACCTCTGGTATGCGACGCGCGACGAGCGCGATCAACCGTTCGGCACGCCGGTCAACGTCCCGCAGGTCAACGGCAGCGATGACGATGGCGATGCGCACCTCAGCGCGGATGGGTGCAGGCTGTACTTCGCGTCGACGCGAGGCGTCGGTGACTACGACGTGTTGTTCACCCAATTGCAGTGACCCGCGTTAAGGTCGGCGAGTGAACGGGCTCGCGTTCGGCGTCGTCGGGCTCCTCGCGTGCGGGCAGCCCGTGTCGAAGCCCGCGCCTGTCGATCCGCCGCCGCGGCTCGTCGTGCTGCTGATCATCGATCAGCTGCCGCAGTGGGCGTTCGCTGCCAAGCGCCATGCGTTGACGGGTGGCTTCGATCGCCTGCTGCGCGAAGGCGAGTGGCATACCGGCGAGCATCCATCGCCCGCGACGGTGACGGCCACCGGGCACGCGTTGCTCGGCAGCGGCGAGCCACCGTCGGCGTCCGGCATCATCTCGAACGAATGGTGGGATCGCGAGAGCGAGGCGATGGTCGGCGCGGTCGAGAATCCCGGCGCGGCACCGTCGGCGCATCGATTGCGCGTGCCCGGGCTCGGTGATGCGATGGCCCTTGGTGCCGGTGGCAAGGCGGTCGGTGTCAGCCTCAAGGATCGCGCCGCGATCTTGCCGCTCGGGCGAGCCGGCACGGCGATCTGGTACGACAACAAGAAGGTCGCGTTCACCGGCCGTCAATTGTCGGGCGATCAGGTAGAGCGACCGTGGTTGATCGAACACAACCGCGCGCATCCGATCTCGGCACGCCTGCGCGACGTCTGGACGCCGCTCGATCCCGCGAGACTCGCGACGCTATCGGGCGTGGTGGACGCGCAGCCCGGCGAGGTCGGCGAGGAACATTTCGGGCCGACGTTCCCGCACGACCTCGGCGCCAATCCGCATCCGGCGGCGGCGTTGATCGCGATGCCACTCGGCAACGATCTCGTGCTCGATCTCGCGACAGCGGCGCTCGACGGCGAACAGCTCGGCGCCGATCCGATTCCCGATCTGCTCGTGGTGTCGCTCTCGGCGAACGATTACATCGGGCACGGCTGGGGCCAGGAATCGTGGGAGGCGTGGGACGAGCTCTTGCGCCTCGATCAGCGGCTCGCGAAGTTTCTCGACGCGCTCGACGCGAAAGCCGGCACAGGCCGGTGGGCGATGATCGTCACCAGCGATCACGGTGCCGCGCCGATGCCGGAGACGTTTCCCGACGGTGGTCGGCTGTCGTACGAGTCGATCAAGCAGGCGGCGAACAACGCGGCGATCGCGGAGCTCGGTCCCGGCGAGTGGATCGCATCCGCGAAGTTCGCCGGCGGCTTGTACCTGACCAAGGCTGCCCTCGCGCAGCCCGACCGCGAGCGCAACATCGCGCTCAGGAAGATCGTCTATGCGTTGCGCTCGTTCCCCGGGCTCGAGCGTGTCGAGCGCACCGCCGACTTCGCGGGGAATTGCGGCGCTCGCACTGGCGATGCCTTCCTGCTGTGCCAGATGCTGGATCCGGAGCGCAGTGGCGAGGTGATCTTCCTGCCGAAGCGCGGCTGGATCCTGCAGTCGAAGCCGCACGCGACGGCTCACGGGTCGGCGAACGCGTACGACCGAGAGGTGCCGGTGATCATGCTGCCGCCGAAGCGCATGCCGCATGCACCGCTCGCGAAGCCGAGCGCGACCACGGTACGGATGATCCGGATCTCGACGATCCTGGCCCGCTGGCTCGGCATCACGCCGCCGGTGTCACTGAAGCGCTAGCTTCGCCATAGCGACACCAGCAGGTCGACGAGCATGCTGGCCCCACTGCCGCGCCGCTGCGGCAGGCCTTCGATATCGTGGATCGGCAGGGAGCCGTGCACCGGGGGGCCCGCAGCGGCTTGCGACTTGCGCTTCGCCGAATCGCGCATGCGCTCGATCTCCTTCTTCTCCTGCTTCTCGAGCCCACCTTGCTGCACGAAACTGATGATCACCGGCAGCTCGCCGATGTCGAAGAACGTGCCGTGCGAGCGGCAGACATCGACGATCACACCTGCACCTGCGCCGAACAGCTTGCGGTTCATCACGACCTTGCAGATCGGACACTTGATGTAGAGCTTGCCGGAGACTTTCTCGGGGCGATCGGCGGTCACCGACGACGGCAGCGCACCAAGCAGCGCCTCGGCGCGCGCTTGCCGGCGATCGGTGATCACGCGCTGGATGGCGATCTGATCGAGGAACAGGCCGCGGCACTGCATGCACTCGTCGACCACGACGTCGGCGACCAGCCGCGGCGACATGTTCTGCCCGCTGGTGTCGCAACGCGGGCACGCACGCTCGGCGGTGGTCTCGGTGGTGGCGACGATCGAGAGCTCCGTCCCGCACTCGGGGCAGTGCTTGTGGCCGTGGAACACGCGCGACAAGCACCGCGGGCAGCCCTTGACGAGCAGGTGATGATTGCAGTGCGCGCAGTCGCTGGCATTCGGCGCGACGCCGGCGCCGCAATGCGGGCACGCGAGCAGGCCGGCCTGCTGAGCTGGCGCCTCGAGCGTGTTGATCGTTCCGCAGCGGCAACGGAACTGCTGACCGACGGGATACCCGGTGACGTCGTAGCGGCCATCGCAGCCGGCGCAGGCGAGGATCATTTTGGCGATCATGGCATGGCTTGGTTTTCGTGACATCGGTGTCGTGGAGCGGTCCCGATAGATCCGGCCGGTTAGCCTCAAGCGCCTGATTCCCACGGGCTGCTTCGCTGGCACGAACGTTGGAGCAAGAGCGGTGATGCTGAACCGCTGCACCCAAGTCGTATTCGTCGTTGCTGCGATCGCGTCGATCGCCACCTCCAAGGCTGCGACCTGGGTGCTCAACGACAACCAGCCGATCGAATCGGTCACGGTGGATTCCAGC
>JACCYD010000570.1 GCA_013696695.1 Deltaproteobacteria bacterium
CTGCTGGTCGGCGCGCATTTCGATAGTGTCCCCGCGGGGCCCGGCGCCGCCGACAACGCCACCGGCGTCGCGATCGTGCTCGCCACCGCGCGGTATCTGCAGAGCGTCACCCCGCGGCACCACCCGATCGTGTTCGCGCTGTTCGACGAGGAGGAGCTCGGCCTCAAGGGCAGCCGCGCGTACGCCGCGTCGCTGACCGATCAGGACATCGCCGCGGCACACGTGTTCGACATGCTGAGCTTCGACGGTGACGCCGATCGCGCGGTCGAGCTGTGGTCGCCGTCTCCAACGCTGTTGCCGATCTACGAGGAGCACGGGGTCCTCGCCGCGATGCCGATCCAGCCGGTGACGTTCGATCGCAGCGACCACCAGGCCTTTCTCGAGCGCGGCATTCCCGCGGTCGGCATCGGCGAAGAGTTCGAGTCCGGCGATCACACGCCGCACTATCACAAGGCTACCGACACCTTCGATCGCGTCTCGTTCGAACACTGCGGCGCTGTCACGCACCTCGCATTCAGCGTGCTCGAGTCGAGCGTCCGCACTCCTTGATCATCTACCCCAGAGCTCGGCTGGGTCGATCCGAGCGCGAAGCGCGAACCCCGAGAACCTGAGGAGAAGCTCGGTCATCCAGGCGCCAGCCTGGTCGACCGAGATGATCCTCAGGTTAGAGTCTCGGCGTGTCGATCTGGGTCACGCTCGCGGAGAACCTGTGGTTCACGCCGGTCGTGCTGGTGGCGTACTTCGTCACCTCCGCGCTGGTGGCGCGCAGCTCGCCACCGGTCGAGCGCTATCACATGCGCGTCGCCAGCGCGTTCGTGCTCGGTCACCTGATCGCCACCGGCATCGCCATCACGCAGGAGCTCCAAGGGTACGACGGCACGATCGCCGAGGTCACCGGCTTCGCGTTCGGCTTCATCGCCGTGCTGTCGCTCGGCATCACCGCCGCGTTCCGCGTGATGCTGCCCCGCGCCGGCGTGATCCTGCCGCGGATCCTGATCGACCTGTTCACGTTCGCCGGCATGGTGGTCGTGCTGATCGTCGTCGGCAGACGCGCGGGGTGGTCGATCGCCGGGCTGATCACCACCAGCGCCGTGCTCACCGCGGTGATCGGCTTCGCACTGCAGGACACCCTCGGCAACGTGATGGGCGGCGTCTCGGTGCAGCTCGACAAGTCGATCAAGGTCGGCGATTGGATCTCGCTCGGGCCAGGGCAACCTCAGGGCAAGGTCATCGAGATCCGGTGGCGGTACACCGCGATCGAGACCCGCAACTGGGACACCATCGTGATCCCGAACGGCATGCTGGTGAAGAGCCAGATCATGATCCTCGGCCGCCGTGTCGGGGAGCCGCTCCAGACCCGGCGCACCGTCGATTTCTACGTCGACTTCCGGACGCCGCCCACCGACGTGATCGCTGCGGTCGAGGCCGCGGTTCGCCGCGAACCGGTGAAGGGCATCGCGGCCACGCCGTTGCCGCACGCGCTGTTCATGTCCGTGAAGGACAGCTACGCGCACTATGTCGTGCGCTACTGGATCACCGACCTCGCCGCCGACGATCCACCGGACAGTGCCGTGCGCACCCGCGTGTGGTTCGCGCTGCGACGCGCCGGCATCCCGCTGGCGATTCCGGCGAGCGCGGTGTTCTTGACACCCGACACGCCGGATCGCGAGGAGCGCAAGACCAACCAGGAGCTCGAACGGCGGATGTCGGCACTGGCCACGGTCGATCTGTTCCGTGGCCTCCCGGAGGACAAGCGCAGGTTGCTCGCGCACGACCTCGTGTTCACACCCTTCGCGCGTGGCGAAGCGGTGACGCGCGAAGGGGAGCGCGACGAGGGGCTCTTCATGTTGGTCGAGGGCGAGGGCTCGGTGCGGATCGGCAGCGGTCCGGAGGAACGCGAGGTCGCGCGCCTCGCTCCCGGCCAGTTTTTCGGCGAGATGTCGCTGATGACCGGCGAGGCGCGAACCGCGAGCGTGGTCGCGGCGACCGACATGGTCTGCTACCGCGTCGACAAGCCGGCGTTCCAGCGCGTGCTCCGCGAGACTCCCGCGCTGGCCGATCAGATCGCGGAGATCTTGGCGGTGCGTCGTAC